>CAKZNR010000126.1 GCA_937129725.1 uncultured Cellvibrionales bacterium
CCTGGGGAGCGACAAGCGCTGCTGCAGCGTATGGCACGTCGTGCCGAAGCGACGGACGACCCCGACTATTACTACCTTCTAGCCAATGAATACCGGGCCGGTGAAGAGTTTGAAACCGCCTCGGGCTATTTTGCCAAGGTGGCTGAAGTTTGGCCGGACGACTCGAGCATTCTTTCGGCCTGGGCCGAAACCGAATTCATGGCGCAGGGTTTTTTGATGACACCCAAGGTGCAAGACCTGGTTGATCGAACTCTGCGCGTCGATCCGAATAATGCCACCGTTTTGGGAGTGCTGGGCATCAACGCCTTTCGCTCGGCTGAATATGCCGATGCGATCGAGTACTGGTCACGTATTTTGGTGGGCTTGCCGCCAATGAGCCCGAACCGGGGCGTGCTGCAACAGAGCATTGATCGCGCCAGCCAAATGCTGGACCAGTCAGGTGGTGTTCCACCTGCTGTGGCGTCCAGTGCCAATCCCGCAGGTGAGAATCAGGTACAGGTGATGCTGGACGTATCGCTGCGCGGTGGGCTTGATGTATCTCCATCAGCGGCCGTATTTGTGTTCGCCAGGGTACCCGGATCGCCCATGCCGCTGGCTGTGCAGAGACTGGATCCCGCAAGCCTACCCACGCGCGTAACACTTGATGATAGTATGGTGATGATTCCCGGAACCAGCCTGGCAGGTATGCCACAGCTGGAGCTTGTGGCAAGGTTGTCCCAGTCGGGTCAGCCGGTGGCCCAGCCCGGGGATGCCGAGGGGAAAGTGACGGTCTCCCGCGAGCAGCTGGAGTCTGAAATATCGCTCGAAATTGGCGAAAATGTGGAATAAAAAGATCCGGGCAGGCAGATGAGCACCCGGACCCAACTGAATACCGAGAATACTGAATAGTGCGCCTTAAATGCATGAAGCTCGCAGGCTTCAAGTCGTTCGTCGATCCTACCAGTGTGAACTTTCCCTCGAACCTTTGTGGTGTCGTGGGTCCGAACGGCTGCGGCAAATCCAACATTATCGACGCAGTGCGCTGGGTAATGGGGGAAAGCTCGGCCAAGCAGCTGCGCGGCGAATCCATCACCGATGTCATATTCAATGGCTCGCGGGGCCGCAAGCCGGTGGGGCAGGCCAGCATCGAGCTGATTTTTGATAACAGCGAAGGTCGCATCACAGGCGAATACGCCGCCTACAGCGAGATTGCCATTCGCCGCCGGGTAAGCCGGGAAGGCGTTTCCGATTACTTTATCAACGGTGCGAAATGCCGGCGCCGGGATGTAATGGATATATTCCTGGGTACCGGTCTGGGTCCTCGCAGTTATTCCATTATCGAGCAGGGAATGATTTCCAATATGGTAACGGCGCGGCCGGAAGACTTGCGTGTTTACCTGGAAGAGGCCGCCGGCATATCCAAGTACAAAGAGCGCCGCCGGGATACCGAGAACCGAATTCGCCGCACCCGCGAAAATCTTGAGCGTCTCACAGATATCCGAGAAGAGCTCGAGCGCGTGCTGGCGCGTCTGAAGCGCCAGGCCAACGCAGCTGAGCGATACCGGGAATACAAGGCCGACGAACGCAAGCTGGAACAGCAAGTACTGGCACTGAGATGGCGTGAACTGAACAACAGCGCAGAGCAGCGTCGCGAGTCTGTACGCAAAGCCGAACTGGAGATTGAGAAGCAGGTGACAGAGAGCGTCACTGCTGACAATCAGCTGGAAAAGTTGCGTATGCAGCTGGGCGAACTCAACGAAGGCTTCACAGGAATACAGCAACGTTTTTACAGCCAGGGTGCCGAAATAGCGCGGCTCGAACAGCAGTTGGAGAACCAAAAAGCTGCAGTGCAGAAGCGCCTGGATGAGTTGCAGCGTCAGCAGCAAAATCAGACCGAGCTGGCCAGCCATCTTGAACAGGACCGCAAACGGCGCAAAGCCTGGCAGGTGGAACTGGAAGAACTGTCAGAGCAGAAATCAAAGGCAGCCGAACTCGCCGAGCAGGCTGGTGCAGAATTGGCCCGTGCCGACAAGGCAATGCAGGAATGGCAGGCCAGTTGGGAGAAGGTGTCACGTGACGCTGCCGACGCACGCCGCGAAGCCGACCTGAAGCAAGCCAGCATTCAGCATGCCGAGGCCGATTTGAAACGCGCCAGTGAGCGATCTGAGCAATTACGCGCAGAGCTCATCAGCGACGACAAAGCCGCCCAGATGAAGCAGCAGCTTGGCGAACTTGAAAGCGAATACCGGAAACTAGAAAGCCAGCATAAAGAACTGAACGAGGCTGAATCTGGCCTTGCCGATGCAGTTAAGACACAGCGTCAGGAAGAATCCGGGCTGCGTGATCAGCTCAGCCAGGTTCGCCAGCAGCGAGGTGCGCTGGAAAGCCGCTGTGGGTCGCTGCGTGAGCTATACGAATCAGCACTGGAGGTGGAGTCTGCCGACAGCGAGAAGTGGCTGGCTGATCGAGGCCGCGATTCTGGCAAACGTCTGGCAGAAGAGTTGGGCGTAGAGAAAGGCTGGGAGCGGGCAGTTGAGCTGGTGCTGGGAGACTGGTTGGTATCCACGCCCGTTGAGCAGTTCAACAGCCTGCTAGATGAGCTGGGTAGTTTTGCAGGCCAAGGGTAGGCCCTGATTGACACCGAATGTGGCAATTTTGACGCCCCGGCCAACAGTTTGGCTGCCCGAGTTGACCAACCGGCTGCACGCAACCTGCTGCGCGGGGTTGTTTGCGCCAGCAGTCTGGAAGAAGCGGTCGATTTACGGGAAAAACTGCAAGAGGGGCAGTCGGTAGTGACAGCCTCGGGCACCTGGATGGGCCCAGGTTGGTGCCGCGTTGGCGCATCCAGCCTGGCCAGCTCAGGTGTTCTCGAGCGCAAGGCAGAGATTGAATCGCTGCAGTCAGAAATTGAGCAATTGGCCGAAAAAGAAAAGCAGAGTGTGGCGGCTCTAGATGAGGCTTCAGCGGGGCTG
>CAKZNR010000127.1 GCA_937129725.1 uncultured Cellvibrionales bacterium
AATCTGGCACCGGGCGAATACCGCGAACTGAGCGAAGAGGAAATCGCCCATGTCTGCGACTGACGCCTGCTGCCAGCAGCTGGCTACCGCACTGCACCATTCGCGGGGTCAGTCGGCCCTGTGGATAGCCGACGAAAGCCCGATCGATGAGGCAACCTGGCAACAGCTGGTTCAGGCCGGTGTCAGTTTCGCCAGTAATCGCTACAACCAGGTAGCGGAGGCCGAGCGGCGGGGCCTTAAGGCTTCCTTTTGCGACTTTGATCTGAAACCTGCTCCGGGGCGCAGCTGGGACGCCATATATTTCCGCATCGCAAAAGAAAAAGCGGTCTGCCACAAGGTAGTTAACGAGGCAGCCCAATGGCTGGCGCCCGGCGGCACACTCTGGCTTGCCGGCTTGAAACAGGAAGGCATGAAGTCGCTGCTGAACAAGGCGGCCAACTACTTTGGCATGGCTCCCCGAATGCATCGCGCCGACCACAAAGTATTGCTGGCACAGCTGATGCTGGGCCGCGCGGGTGAGCCGCTGGACGACCAGAACTATGGCCAGTTGCGCCAGGTTGAAACGGGGCCGGGTCAGTATTTCTGGTCCAAACCGGGGCTGTTCGGTTGGCAGCGGGTCGACCGCGGCAGCGAATTTATGGTGCAGGAACTGTCGCACCTGTCACTGTCTGGCCGCAGCGTGCTCGACTTGGGTTGTGGCTATGGCTATCTGTCAGCCTCTGCCGCCCAGCTTGGCGCGGCCCGGATATGCGCCACCGACAACTGTGCCGCGGCTCTGGCGGCTTGCGAGCGCAACCTTGAGCCATTCGCCCCGGCAGTGCCCGCCCAGGTAGTGGCATCCGACTGCGCCGAAGAAATAGCGCAAAAGTTTGACCTGGTGATATGTAACCCGCCCTTCCATAGCGGCTTCAGTACCGGGCCGCAGTTGCACCGGCGGTTTCTGCAAAGCATTCGTGACCACATGGCACCCGGAGCCGAGGCATGGGTGGTGGTAAACCAGTTCATCCGTCTCGAGCAATTGGCGGGTGAATGCGGTTTGCAGCAGCTTACAAGGCAACGCGACGGGGACAACCGCTTTGACCTGTATCGATTTGCATTGATTCAGTAAGGTATCGGGATGGAACGCTTGATACAGGTTACAAAAGGCGTCTTGCTTGGAATGATGGTCGACCTGTTCGGCTCTTTTGTCATCAGCATACTGCTGGGCCTGCTGCTTTCTCTTTACCTGACCTGGCAGGGGGTAGAAAGCGGCCAGATGACGAGCGCCATGAGCGAAATGGCTCTGCAACCCATGTGGCTGACGCTGTCCGTATTATTTGGTGCGCTAATGTCAGTGGCGGCTGGCTTTGTTGCGGCCAACCAGATTCAACACAACTACAGCAATGCGCTTGGCCTGATGGGCACCTGCCTGGCCCTGATCAGTTTCACTAGTACAGTTGACGTCTTGGGTGTGAGTACCAGCGCAGTCTTTGCGCTCGTCACGCTATTTTCGGTATTGGCGGGCGGCTGGCTGCACAGTTGGGCAACAAAATGAGCGAGCAGCCGGCTAATTGCTTCACGACCAGCGACGATCTGCAGCTGCACTTTGTCTACCAGGACCCCTTGATACAGCCCAAATTCACTCTTGCAGTGGTGCACGGGCTGGGCGAGCACATCGGCCGCTACCAGTGGTTTTCCGAACAAATACTAACCGAGGGCGGCAGCTATGCCGGCCTGGATTTGCGCGGGCACGGCTTATCGGAAGGACCCTCTGGCCACACACCAGACTATTCACAACTGCTCGATGATCTCGACCGGTTTATGCAGCGCGCACGCACGCCGGGTCGGCCACTTTTCCTCTTTGGTCACAGTCTGGGCGGTGGCCTGGTGCTGCGCTATGCACTGGAGCAGCGTGGCAACCTCGACGGGGTGATTGCCGCCTCCCCGCTGCTGAAGCTGGCCTTCAGTCCTCCCGCATGGAAACTGTCTCTGGCGCGTCGACTGGCGAGGCTAAAACCCGATTTCAGCCTCGACCGGGGTGTCAAAGTAGAAACGCTCAGCCGGGACAAACAGGTGCGAATGGCCTACAAAATGGACCCGCTCAACCACGAGCGCGTGAGCGCTGCCATGACTATGGGTTTTCTCGAAAATGGTGAGTGGTGCCTGCAGCATGCCGGCGCACTGAATACGCCCTGCCTGCTGATGCACGGGCAACACGACCAGGTGACAGATTGGCGCGCCAGCGAGGCGTTCAGTGAATCATGCTCCCGTGCGCAGATGCACCTCTACGCCGACTGTTACCACGAACTGGTGAACGAACCCGAGCGCGAACAGGTGGTAGCCGACCTGATGCACTGGATCGACTTGCAGCTGGCTGCGGGCTAGTGATGAACCAGCCAGGGTGGCACCGGCAACCCACGGCTTTCGAGAAATACCGGGTTGTACACCTTGCTCTGGTAGCGCGTACCCTGGTCACACAGAATGGTCACGATGCGATGGCCGGGGCCAAGCTGGCGCGCCATTTGCCGGGCACCGGCCAGATTGATGCCAGACGAGCCACCCAGACATACACCTTCCTGTTGCAATAGCTGATACACAAGGGGCAGTGCTTCGGCGTCGTCAATTTTGAACGGCATGTCGACTTGCGTGCCCTCCAGATTGCCCGGCACATGGCTGATACCAATGCCTTCCGCAATGCTGCTGCCTTCAAACAACAATTCGCCACGGCTAAACCAGTCGAACAGCGCCGAGCCACGAGGGTCGGCAAGGCCAATCTGAATGGCGGGTTTCTTTTCTCGCAGCGCCCGGGCAACCCCGGCCAGGGTTCCACCGGTGCCAACCGCACAGATAAAGCCGTCCAGATCGCCACCCGTCTGCTGCCATATTTCCTGCCCGGTTGTACGATAGTGAATCTCGCGGTTTGCCGGGTTATCGAACTGCCCCGCCCACAGGGCACTGCCGGGCTGCTTGCTGTTCATCTGCTCGGCGATGGCGCGGGCGCGGTGCACATAATGTTTTGGGTCGTCGTAACTGGTTGATTGCACCAACTCTAGGTCGGCCCCCAGCAGCTCGAGCTGCTCTATTTTCTCCCTGCTCTGGTTCATGGGCATCACAATGCGCGTTTTCAGGCCATATTGGTTAGCCAACAGGGTGAGCCCGATGCCGGTGTTGCCGGCTGTTCCCTCGACCACTGTGCCACCCTTCTCAATTTCGCCCTTTTCGATGGCGGCAGAGAGGATGCCAAGTGCGGTACGATCCTTGATAGACCCACCCGGGTTCATAAATTCGCACTTGCCCAGTACCTCACAGCCGGTTTCTTCCGATATCTGGTTCAAACGCAGCAGCGGCGTGTTGCCGATTAGCCCGGTAAGGTCGTTGGTAATCTTCATATTCTGCTTCCTGGGATAGAATGGAATGGTAGCCCTGTTCAGGGCTTTAGCGCTACCTGGGCTGGCCAATTGCCACGCCTGTTTGCAGGCCCATTTGTCGCAACATGGGCGCGCGTGTAAAATTACCGGCCTTTTGCCCATCAGTGGCAGCCCGACGCTGATATTCCGTACGCATCGGCACTACGTTATCTCGCCCTGGCAGCGAACGTTACACAGGATTTTTTGTATGCCCACAGGTCTCTACAACCTGGAAGAATTCCGCGACAACTGCGGCTTTGGACTAATTGCGCACCTCAAGGGTGAAGCGAGCCACAAACTGTTGCAAACAGGCATCGAAGCCTTGACCTGCATGACGCACCGTGGCGGTATCGCCGCCGACGGTAAAACCGGTGACGGTTGTGGCTTGCTGATCCAGAAACCCGATGCCTTCCTGCGCGCCGTGGGTGAAGAAGCCTGTGGGCAGGCTATGCCGGAAGTGTTCGGCGTGGGCTCCATCATGTTTTCACGCGAACAAGACCTGCGCGACAAACAGCGGGCCGCGGTCGAGGCCGAACTGGGCAAGCACGTCAAGGTGCTGGGCTGGCGCGAGGTTCCCACCAACTCCGAATGCCTGGGCCCGATTGCGCTGGAATGTATGCCGGCCATCGAGCAGGTATTTGTTGCGCACGACAACGAATCTGCCGACCGCTTTGACGCACACCTCTTTGTGGCCCGTCGCAAAATCGAGCAGCTGCTGGCCGAAGAAAAAGACTTCTATGTATGTAGCCTGTCAACCCGCATTATCAGCTACAAAGGCCTGATGATGCCGGCCGACCTGCCGAACTTCTTTCCCGATCTTGACGACAGCCGGCTGGAAACCGCTATTTGCGTGTTTCACCAGCGTTTTTCCACCAACACCCTGCCGCGCTGGCCGCTGGCTCAGCCTTTTCGCATGCTGGCCCACAATGGTGAAATCAACACCATCACGGGCAACCGCAACTGGTCGGTAGCGCGAACTCCCCTGTTCAAATCAGAGCTGCTACCTGACCCTCAAGATCTTCACCCGCTGGTCAACCGAACCGGCAGCGACAGCTCCAGCCTCGACAACATGCTGGAAGTATTGGTACTCGGCGGCATGGAACTGCATCGCGCGGTGCGCATGCTGGTGCCGCCGGCCTGGCAGAACGTCGGCCAGATGAACCGCGACCTGCGCGCCTTCTACGAATATAACGGGTTGCATATGGAGCCCTGGGATGGGCCCGCTGGCCTGGTGCTCACAGATGGCCGCTACGCGGTTTGTACGCTGGACCGAAACGGTTTGCGACCCAGCCGCTGGGTGATCACCAAAGACGATTTCATTACCGTCGCCTCGGAAGTGGGCGTATACAACTACCGTCCCGAGGACGTGGTGGCCAAAGGCCGGCTTGGACCAGGCCAAATCCTTTCGGTAGACACCCAGGAAGGCAAGCTTTACCACACCCAGGACATCGACGATCAGTTGATGTCGCGTCAGCCCTATAAACAGTGGCTGAAAGAGAACGCCAAGCGAATTAAGGGGTCGCTACTGCCAATTGCAGAAGAATCGCCGGTCAGTAGCGAGCAACTCAACCGCTACATGAAGCAATTCCTGGTTACCTTTGAAGAGCGCGACCAGGTACTTCGCCCCATGGCCGAAGGCGGCCAGGAGCCTACCGGATCGATGGGTGACGACACGCCCATGGCGGTGCTGTCGCAGAAAAATCGCTCGCTTTATGACTTTTTCCGCCAGCAGTTTGCCCAGGTGACCAACCCGCCCATCGACCCACTGCGCGAAGCCGTGGTGATGTCACTGGAAACCTGCTTTGGCTCGGAAAGCAATATATTTGAAGAGCTGCCAACGCACGCCAAGCGCGTGATAACCACCACTCCGGTGCTGTCTACTTCCAAATTCCAGGCATTGCTGGACCCGGATATCGAGCCGGCGCTGCCCTGCGAAACCTTCAGCCTGCATTTCGACCCGCAGCAAATTGACCTGAAAGCCGCCATTCTCGACCTGTGTGACAGGGTGGAAGAATCTGTGCGCAAGGGCACCCACCTGGTTGTGCTAACCGACCGCGGTATCGAAAAAGAGAAATTGCCGATTCACGCCCTGATGGCCACCGGCGCAGTGCATCACCGCCTGATCAAGCAGGGCCTGCGCTGCACCACCAATATTCTGGTAGAAACCGCCACCGCGCGCGACCCGCACCAGTTTGCCTGCCTGATTGGCTTCGGTGCCACGGCTGTTCACCCCTACCTGAGCTACCGCCTGATGCGCAGCCTGATCGATTCGGGCGAGCTGGTGATGGAAACCTGGGAGGCTTACAAGAACTACCGCAAGGCCATTAACAAGGGCCTGCAAAAAATCCTCTCGAAAATGGGCATATCGGCAATCGCGTCCTACCGCGGTTCTCAGCTGTTCGAAGCAATTGGCATTGACGAAGAGGTGATCGAAATCTGTTTCGATGGTACTCCCAGCCGAATCAAGGGCGCCGGTTTCGAAGACTTCCAGGAAGACCTGCAAAAGCTGGCAAAAGACGCCTGGCGCGAACGCAAACCCATCAGCCCCGGCGGCGTGCTCAAATATATGCACGGCCAGGAGTTTCATGCCTTTAACCCCGACGTGGTTACCACCATGCATACCGCAGTGCGCGGCGGAAAATACGAAGACTGGAAGAAGTACAGCCATATTGTGAACAGCCGGCCGGTTGCCACCCTGCGCGACCTGCTGGACGTGAAGGGCCGCGACCCCATACCGCTGGACGAGGTTGAACCGGTTGATCAAATTATCAAACGCTTCGACTCGGCCGGCATGTCCCTTGGCGCGCTCAGCCCGGAAGCGCACGAGGCGCTGGCCGAAGCCATGAACCGCCTGGGTGGACGTTCGAACTCGGGCGAGGGCGGCGAAGACGAGGCTCGCTATGGCACCGTTCGCACCTCAAAAATCAAGCAGGTTGCATCGGGCCGCTTTGGCGTAACGCCCCATTACCTGGTGAATGCCGAGGTAATCCAAATCAAGGTAGCCCAGGGCGCCAAACCCGGCGAGGGTGGCCAGCTGCCCGGTGGCAAGGTGAACGATCTTATCGCCAGGCTACGCTATTCAGTGCCGGGCGTTACCCTGATCTCACCTCCGCCTCACCATGATATCTACTCAATCGAGGATCTGGCGCAGCTGATTTTCGACCTCAAGCAGGTCAATCCTCAGGCGCTGGTATCGGTAAAACTGGTTTCCAGGCCGGGCGTGGGAACCATTGCCACCGGCGTGGCCAAAGCCTATGCCGACCTGATTACCATTTCTGGCTACGATGGCGGCACAGCTGCTTCGCCGCTCTCGTCAATTCGCTATGCCGGCTCACCCTGGGAACTGGGCTTGTCGGAAACCCATCAGATGCTGCGCGCCAACGATTTGCGTGACAAGGTGCGGGTACAAACGGACGGCGGACTGAAAACCGGTCTTGATGTGATCAAGGCCGCCATTCTGGGCGCCGAAAGCTTCGGCTTTGGCACCGCCCCCATGGTAGCCCTGGGTTGCAAATACCTGCGCATCTGTCACCTGAACAATTGCGCCACCGGCGTGGCCACGCAGGACAAGCGCCTGCGCGATGACCATTACACGGGCGCGGTAGAACACGCCATGAACTTCTTCCGCTTCATGGCAGAAGAAACCCGCGAGTGGCTGGCCAGTATGGGCTTTCGCAGCCTTGAAGAGATTATTGGGCGGGTCGACCTGCTGGAAATGAAAGCCGGTCAATCCGGGCGCCAGAGCAAACTCGACCTTTCACCCATTATCTATACCGACGAGTTGCTGCAGTCGAAACCCCAGTTCTGCGGTGTGGCCCGCAACGAACCCTTCGACAAGGGCGAGTTGGCCGAGCGCATCGTCGCCGACGTACTGCCGGCAATCGAAGGCCGCAGCGGCGGTATTTTCAACTACCCCATCACCAACTGCGATCGATCTATCGGCGCGCGAGTCAGCGGCGAGATTGCCAGGCGCCACGGCAACCAGGGTATGGATACCGCCCCGGTCCGGCTGCACTTCAGCGGTGTGGCGGGGCAAAGTTTCGGTGCCTGGAACGCCGGCGGTCTGGAGCTCTACCTGGAAGGCGATGCCAACGACTATGTCGGCAAAGGCATGGCGGGCGGCAAAATTGTGCTGCGGCCACCGGCAGCGAGTGAATTTGATGCGCGCGAAACCAGCATCATGGGCAATACCTGCCTCTACGGCGCTACCGGTGGCAAGCTATACGCTTCGGGCCGTGCCGGAGAGCGCTGTGGCGTAAGAAACTCCGGCGCCCGGGTTGTGGTTGAAGGGGCAGGTGACCACTGCTGCGAATACATGACAGGCGGCGTTATGGCTGTGCTGGGCGAAACCGGATACAACTTTGGCGCCGGCATGACAGGTGGCTTTGCTTACGTACTGGACGAAGACCGCAGTTTCGTCGACAAATTCAATCCCGAGCTGGTTGAGATTCATCGCATTACCAGTGAAGCATCGGAAGGCTATGCCACCTTCCTGCGCGATCTGATTGCAGAGTTCACTCAGGAAACCTCGAGTGAATGGGGCGCAGAACTGCTGGAAAATTACGACGATTACCTCAGCAGCTTCTGGCTGGTTAAACCCAAGGCCGCCAGCCTGACGGAACTTCTTGAGCGCACGGTTGCTGCACCGCAGTAACCGGCAAGCCAGGTATAACGAGTAGTAG
>CAKZNR010000128.1 GCA_937129725.1 uncultured Cellvibrionales bacterium
GAACATAACGCAGGCGATCCAACGCGCGCTGTCTGCAGTTCACTTATAGCCGAAGCCTTTGCGCTGGTAGATTTTCCAATTCTGCCGCTGATTCAGTCGGACCACGCCGGAGTTTATCGCTTGTTTCGCCGCAATCCACGACTCTACGCGCCGCGTGATTTCGACTATTCACCCTACTTCGATGTGGTGAAGTGCCCGATGCTGGTTGCCGAGCATAAGCGATGGGGCAAGCCGCGCAAGGGCTACTATCGCAAATTGGTATGGATTGACCACCCTGATCCCGACCATGAAATGCACGAAACGGTCAGCAATCCCAATGTGTTACATGTGGGCCCTGCAGAGCTGGCAGGGCATGGAGCTCATGCTGTTCCGGTAGATGACGAGCAGCACGAAGAGGACGAAGAAATGGTTCCCACCTTCCGCGAACCTGAAAAGGATGCGGAAAACTAATGGGCTGCTGCGACTACTAAATGCCGCTGTTTAATCTGGAGCGTCGCGGTGCCACGTCCGTGGTTTTGCGAATTTCGCGAATGCCGTGTTCAGGTCGATGTCGGGTGCGGTACTGCTTGGGCGCAGCGCCCACCTGCTTGCTGAAAAAACGGGTGAAATAGGCCGGGTCGGAAAACCCCAGTTCGTAAGCAATTTCGCTAATGGTCATGGCGGTATAGATAAGCAACCGCTTGGCTTCCAGGGTAACTCGCTCGTGCACAATATGCAGGGCCGATTCGCCTACCTTGGCGCGACAAATATTATTCAGCTGGGCACTGCTCATACCCATCAGGCTGGCGTATTCCTTGATTGACATGCCACTGCGGTAGTGCTGCTCGATCAGTTTCTTGAATCGCCTTATTCGCTGCGCATCCCTGTCGGTAGCGCCCGACTCAATCGGTACTTTGTTGCTGGGTTGGTGGCGCATTGCCCAGACAAATATCAGGCGCAGTAGCGACTGGATAGCAATAAACCGGGAGGGGTTGTCGTGGCTGTACTCCCTTGCCAGTTCTTTAAACAGGTGGTCCAGGTCGCTCCAGCGGTCGTCGGAGTTGCCCGATATCACAACTGGGTGCTCGCTGAACACACTGTAGGTGTCCTCATAGCTTAGCAGATGAGCCAGCGACGACCCCGGAATGGTCAGCAGGTGACCGTGAATGGTTTCAGTCGGAATGAATCCGTGCACGCACATGGCCGGAACGGTCACCAGCAGCGGCGCATTGATGCGAAACTCCTCGCCGTCCAGGGCGGCGCGTGCACTGCCGTTGAAGAGGTACATCACATGGAAAAGGTCGAGGTGTCGGTGGGTATCAATGCCGCCGTCAGACTCGGCGCAGCGCTGCTGGATGTACTCGTGGTGCACCAACTCGGTAATTGGCCACTCCTGGCTGCCTTGAAACAGTTTCAGGGTGGGAACTTTGGTTCTTTGATTCGGGCTGGTCATGACGGAACTCTAATGTGGCATTTTATTTTGTACAAGTGTTTTGTACTTTTGTATCTTCTGTGAAAGTCTGGCTCGCCCTAGAGTGCCTAACGTACAAAAAAGCCCTTCGGGAGGTAGATCGTGTCTGCGATTGCATTTTTCATTTTATGGTTGGTGCTGGCTGGCCTGGCCGTTTTTCTGAGCTTCAACCTGGTTAAAGAGCAGCGGGTCCAGTTTATTGCCGCTGCCGGTTCCTTTGTCGCTGTTCTGCTGCTGTACAGCCTGCAGGGCAGTGCGCCGGGAATACTGTACGCTGCGCTCTGGTTGGCCACGGCGGCCGTTCTGATGGTTGCGGTTGTGCCTTCAGTCCGTCAATCCGTATTTATGAAGCCCATGCTGGCCTACTTCCGAAAGGTGCTTCCACCCATGTCGGAAACCGAAGCAGCGGCCCTTGAGGCCGGTACCGTGTGGTGGGAGCGCGAGCTGTTTTCGGGCAAGCCTGACTGGCAGCAGCTTCGCAACGCCGATGAGGCTCGCCTGACTGAAGAAGAGCAGGCCTTTATGGACAATCAGGTCGAAACCCTCTGCAGCATGGTTGACGACCATCAAGTAAGTTCCGAACTGTTCGATTTGCCGAAGGATGTTTGGGACTACCTGCGCAGCGAAGGCTTCTTCGGCATGATTTTGCCAAAAAAATTCGGTGGTCTGGAATTTTCTGCCTACGCCCACTCCTGCGTGGTGCAAAAAGTGGCCAGTCGATCCGGCACGCTGGGTGTGACCACCATGGTGCCCAACTCGCTGGGCCCTGGCCTGCTGTTGCTCGAATACGGTACCGACGAGCAGCGTGACTATTATCTGCCGCGACTGGCAAAGGGCGACGAAATTCCCTGCTTCGCACTGACCGAGCCCGAAGCTGGATCGGATGCCGCTGGCATGACCAGTCACGGTATCGTGGTGAAGCAAAAAATCGATGGCAAGGAAAGCATCGGTATCAAACTGAACTGGAGCAAGCGCTACATTACCCTGGCACCAGTCGCTACCGTGATGGGGTTGGCCTTCAAGTTGTATGACCCAGATCACCTGCTGGGCGACAAGGAGGACATGGGTTTCACTGTGGCCCTTATTCCTACCGACATGGAAGGCGTCGAAATCGGCGACCGCCATATGCCCCTGAATACACCCTTCATGAATGGCCCGATTCGCGGCAAAGATGTAATCATCGGTATGGAGCACATTATTGGCGGCGAAGCCCAGCTGGGTAACGGCTGGCGCATGCTGATGGAGTGTCTGTCGGATGGCCGCGGTATATCCCTGCCATCACTCTCCAGTGCCGCGGGCAAGTTTTGCTGTTTCCACACAGGTGCCTACGCGCGCATTCGCAACCAGTTCGGTGTTCCAATCGCCGAGTTTGAAGGTGTGCAGGAATCCCTCGGGCTGATAGCCGGCAATACCTACCTGATGGACGCTGTGCGCACCATGACAGCCAGCAGTATCGATGCCGGTGAGAAGCCCAGTGTGGCTTCGGCTATCGCCAAATATCACCTGACCGAGCGCATGCGCAAGTGTATTGATGCGGCGCTGGATGTGCATGGCGGTTCCGCCATTTGTATGGGCCCGCGAAATCCGCTGGGCCGCAGCTACCAGGCGGTGCCCATCAGCATTACGGTAGAGGGCGCCAACATACTGACTCGTAGTCTGATCATCTTTGGCCAGGGCTCGGTGCGTTCACATCCCTGGATTCTCAAAGAGATGGAAGCGGCGCAGATGGACGATCCGCAAAAGGCCATGCAGGCTTTTGACGAGGCCATCAGCAAACACGCGCTGATGTTCGTCAACAATCTGTCCAACGCCTTCCTGGGCAGTATCAGCAAGCGACTATTCATTCGCGGCCGGATGGGTTCTCCGGTTGATCACCACTATCGCAATCTGTCACTGCTGAGTGCCAAGTTCGGTCTGATGGCCGACCTGATGATGCTGCGATTCGGTGGCAGTCTGAAACGGTTGGAGTTTTATTCCTGCTATCTGGGTGACCTGCTCAGCGCACTCTACATGGGGTCTGCTGTGCTCAAGCACTATCAGAATCGCGGCGAGCGGCTGGATGACCTCGATCTGGTGAACTGGGCCATGCAGGACTGCTACCGTATGTTCCACGAAGCCATGACCAACATTCTGGCCAACAAGCCTCTGGGCGTTGGCACCGGTCTGCTCAAGCGCGCGCTTTATCCTCTGGGTATCCCCCAGGTGGCGCGCAACCGCAAACTGGATGGCCGCTTGTCAGCACTGATCAGCAATGACTCGCCGCTGCGTGATTCTCTGGTAGATGGCATCTTTAAGCCGTCCGAGCAGAGCGACCCGGTTGCCTTTACCCAGGAGGCTTTGCGCAAGGTGCTGTCAGCCGAGGCGGTGGAGAAGAAATTCCGCAAACTTCGTCGTGACCTGGATGCCTGGGATGTCGACTATGCCGGCGCAGTTCAGGAAGCTCTCGATAAAGGGCTGATCACCGAAGTGGAAGCGCAAACCCTGCGCGATGTGCAGGCGGCTCGTTTTGAAGCGGTACAGGTGGACGAGTTCGAGCACGACCACTGGATCAAGCCTGGCCTGGCCAAAGGAGAAGCGGCATGACAGCCGTCTATCTGGTAGATGGTGCCCGTACGCCCATTCTGAAAGCGCGCGGCCGGCGCGGACCCTTCTCTTCGGCCGATCTGGCCACCCTGGCCGGGCGCGAGCTGCTAATGCGTTCCGGCGTGTCGGCGGATGCCATCGACGAAACCATCCTGGGTTGTGTCATGCCATCCGAACGCGAGGCTAATATCGGTCGCGTAGCCAGCTTGCGTATGGGAATTCCCGAAGCGGCGCCGGCCTGGACGGTGCAGCGCAACTGCGCATCCGGTATGCAGGCCATCGACAGTGCCATGAATCGTATACAGCTGGGTCACTCCGACCTGGTGATGGCGGGCGGAGTTGAGGCCATGAGCCGAGCCCCGGTGCTGTTTTCTGACAAATACGTCGATTTTCTGTCCTCGGTGATGGCTGCCAAAACCGGCATGGCCAAAATCAAGCAGCTATTAAAGTTCCGTCCTTCGTTGTTGACGCCCGTGTTTGCCCTGGAGCACGGACTGACCGACCCGGTGGTTAGTCTCAATATGGGCCAGACGGCTGAACAAATCGCCGAGCGCTTCTCGATTGATCGCCCGGCGATGGATGAGTTTGCCGTGCAAAGCCACTTGCGCGCATCTGCCGCGCAGGAGACCGGTGTTTATGACGCAGAAATCGTGCCGGTCTATGACGACAGGGGTAACCTGCTGGATCGCGATAACGGCGTGCGTGCCGACTCCAATGTGGAGAAACTCTCCACCCTGAAACCAGTATTCGAAAAGCCCTATGGCAAGGTAACGGCTGCCAATAGCTCGCAAATCAGCGATGGCGCATCCTGGGTACTGCTGGCATCGGAAAAGGCAGTGCAGCAGTACGACCTGAAGCCAATGGCCAGGCTGGTTGATGTGCAATGGGCCGGGTTGGATCCTGCTGAAATGGGCCTGGGGCCGGCACACGCCATCGCCGAGCTGCTTACCGCCAATCAGTTGTCCATTCAGGACATCGACTATTGGGAAATCAACGAAGCCTTTGCCGCCCAGGTGTTGGCCTGCATTGAGGCTATGGATTCGCAGCAATACTGTCAGGATGTATTGGGGCTGAATTCTGCCCTCGGCAGGTTGCCCGTGGACAGGCTGAATATTCACGGCGGTGCGGTGGCCTGTGGCCACCCGGTGGGCATGTCCGGCAACCGTATAGTGTTGCACCTGGCGCGCACTCTTGCAGACAAGGGTGCCAAGCGCGGTATTGCGTCGCTCTGCATTGGCGGTGGTCAGGGTGGCGCCACTTTGATTGAAATGCTGTGAGGCATAGTGGGGGAATAATGGATTGGTCAACAATAAAACACTGGCGCCTGCAGCAGCATGAAAGCTGCGCCGAGCTGGTGCTGGACAAGGCCGAAACTTCGGTCAATGTGCTGAGCGATGAAGTGCTGGGCGAGCTGGAGCAAATTGTCGAGTGGCTGGAGGTCAACCCGGTGCAAGGGCTGATGATTTCCAGCGCCAAGCCGGCCGGCTTTCTGGCTGGCGCCGATATCAGCGAATTTCAGGAGCTGGATACCCACGAAGCGGTAATCGCCAAATTGCAGCGCGGGCAGCTGTTGTTTTTGCGTGTCGAGAGGCTGCCCTTTCCAACTGTGGCTCTGGTTCACGGACATTGCCTGGGCGGTGGTATGGAGTTGGCATTGGCCTGCGACTATCGGGTTGCCGACAGTTCGGACGATACCAAGATGGGCCTGCCCGAAGTGAAACTGGGCATTCATCCGGGCTATGGCGGCGCGGTGCGTTTGCCACGCCTGATTGACCCCGGCCAGGCCCTGCAGTTGATGCTGAGTGGGCGCAGCCTATCGGGCAGGGCAGCCAAACGCGCAGGTGTTGCCGACATGGCTGTGCATAAACGATACCTGGGTGATGCCGGGCGCGCCTTGCTCAAAAAAGGCAAGCGCAAGCACAAGCAAACGCTGAAACGCAGTCTCTATTCGCTTCCCCCGGTTCGCTCTCTTTACGCCTCGATGGCGGCGAAGCAGGTGCGAAAAAAGGCCCGCCCGGATCATTACCCGGCGCCCTATCGCATCATGGAATTCTGGAAACAGAATCCGCGCGGTCAGGAGTCTGCCTATATGGCTGAGGCCGAGTCGGTTGCAAAACTGTTTGCCGGCGAGGCCTCGCGCCGGGCGATAGAAAACCTGGTGCGAATATTCCTTCTCGATAGCCAGCTCAAGGCCGCCGGCAAACGCAGTAAATTCGAAGGAAATCGGGTGCATGTGGTAGGCGCAGGAGTTATGGGTGGCGACATCGCTGCCTGGTGTGCGCTGAGTGGTTTTCAGGTCACCCTGCAGGATGCCAAGCCGGAGTTTATTGCGCCGGCGATGCAGCGGGCGCGCAAACTGTTTCAACGCAAATTGAAGAAGCCTCATCTGGTCGATGCGGCGCTGGATCGTCTTATTCCTGACGTGCAGGGCAATGGCGTACCCACAGCTGACCTGGTGATTGAGGCAATCACCGAGCGGCTGGATGCCAAAAAAGGTCTCTATGCCAGCCTCGAGCCCCGTATGAAGGACTCGGCGCTGCTCGCCAGCAATACCTCCAGCTTGCCCTTGGAGGAACTGTCGGCCGACCTGCAGAGGCCAGAACGTCTGGTAGGTATTCACTTCTTTAACCCGGTTGCCCTGATGCAGCTGGTTGAGGTGGTGCGTGGCAAGAACAGCTCTGAACAGTCGGTTGAGCTGGCTCTGGCCTTCGTCAACCGTATTCGCAAACTACCGCTGACAGTCAAGAGCTCGCCGGGCTTTCTGGTTAACCGGGTGTTGATGGCGTATCTGGGCGAGTCGATGCGCATGCTGGAGCAGGGAATACAGGCCGAGTATATCGACCAGCTGGCAGTGGAGCTGGGTATGCCGATGGGGCCGATTGAATTGGCGGATACCGTTGGCCTGGATATATGCGAAGCCGTGGCACAGGAGATGATTCATGCCTTCGGCGGAGAAGACAGCGATATTATTCGCAAGAAGGTTGAGGCTGGGAAGTTGGGTAAAAAATCCGGAGAAGGCTTTTACAGCTGGAGCAAAGGCAAACCCGACAAGAAAGCAGTTCAGGCTGGTTCGGAGCCCCGCGATCTGGTGCGCGACCGGATGCTGTACATGATGCTGAACGAATCGGTGCAGTGCCTGGCTGAAGCTGTAGTAGAGGATGCCGACGGCCTGGATATGGGCATGATATTCGGCACCGGTTTTCCCCCTTTCCAGGGCGGCCCAATGCAGTATTTGCGCAGTCATGACACGCAGAGTTGTCTGCAGCGCCTGCAAGAACTGGAAAGCAAGATAGGCGAGCGTTTTGCGCCCAAACCCGGCTGGCAGCAACTGAATGCCGATGCCCGCATGGAGTCGTCCTCATGAGCTTGCCAGACAGTCTGCAAGGGCGGCTTCAGCTACCCTTGATCGGGGCTCCCATGTTTATTGTGTCTGGGCCAGAACTGGTTATAGCGCAATGCCGATCGGGAATCGTGGGTTCTTTCCCGGCACTGAATGCCCGCCCCAAGGAATTGTTGCACGACTGGTTGGCGCAAATCACCGAAGCCTTGCAACAGCCTTGCGACGGGCCCGTAGCACCCTATGCCGTCAACCAGATATGCCACCCCTCGAATGACCGTCTCGAGCACGATGTGCGCGCCTGCGTCGAACACCGAGTGCCTATTGTGATTACCAGCCTGGCGCCGCCGGCGGAAATCGTACAGGCCGTGCACAGTTATGGTGGGCTGGTGTTTCACGATGTCATCAGCGTGCGGCATGCAAAAAAGGCCGCGCAGCAGGGTGTGGATGGTCTCATTCTGGTGGCAGCCGGAGCCGGTGGTCACGCCGGCCCCCTGAGTCCCTTCGCGCTGGTACAGGAAGTGCGCCAGTGGTTTGACGGCTGCATTATTCTTTCCGGTTCCATCGCCTCGGGCGAGGCTGTACTGGCTGCAGAGGCCATGGGCGCCGACCTGGCTTACAGCGGTACCCGCTTTATTGCCACCCGGGAAGCCAATGCCGAATCCGACTACAAGCAAATGCTGGTGGACTGTTCGGCGTCGGATATTGTCTACAGCTCACTTTTTACCGGCGTGCACGGAAATTACCTGAAACCCTCGATTCAGCGCGCAGGACTCGACCCCGAAAACCTTCCGGAAGGCGACAAATCGGATATGGATTTCGCCAAACTTTCCGGCGGGGTAAAGGCATGGAAAGACATTTGGGGAGCCGGTCAGGGTCTGGGTGCAATCGATTCAGTTGAGCCCGCAGCGCAGGTGGTGGAAAAGATGAAGCGCGAATACCTTGATGCACGCGAGCGCATTCTCAAGTCACAGTGGCAATAGCGAGATTCATGTCATGATCCAATTTAGCCGGGAAGACGGCCTGCTGCAGATGCGGTTGCAGCGACCCGACAAGATGAACGCCATGACAGGGGACATGTACCTGGCCATGGCCGAGCAATTGCTGCAGGCACAGTCGGACGAATCGGTGCGCGCGATTCTCTTGTGCTCCGAGGGCGACCACTTTTGTGCCGGAAACGACATGGGCGATTTTGCCCGCATTGCCAAGTCTGCCGGTGATGACCCCGATCCGGCTGAATTCCCTCCGGTACATTTGCTGCATGCGCTGGTAGACAACCAGGTTCCAATGCTTGCGGCGGTGCGCGGTAATGCTGTGGGTATTGGCCTCACTCTGTTATTGCACTGCGATCTGGTGGTTTGTGCGCGCGATGCGCGGTTGCAGACCCCCTTTGTTGATCTCGGTCTGGTGCCGGAAGCGGGCTCCAGTCGTCTTATGCCGCAGCGATTCGGCCGCGCTGTGGCGAGCGAGCTTCTGCTGTTGGGTGCGCCGATCAGTGGTCAACGCGCGTATGAAATAGGTCTATGCAACCGCGTTGTGGATGCCGCCGAAGTGGACGAGGCAGCCCTTGGCATGGCCAGGCTGCTGGCGCAAAAACCGCCGCAGGCGTTGCGGGCCAGTCGTGCCCTGTTGCAGGAGGATGCCGGCGAATTGCATCAACTGATCGACCGCGAACTGAAAGTATTTTTCCGACACCTGAAGAGTCCCGAGTCGGCTCGCTCCATGCAGACGTTTTTCCAGCGAAAACCCTGACATGAATGCGGCCAAAGCCCAACAGCTCTGGTATCAGCTTTCCGGTCTGGAGTTTGTGCGCGCCTGCGTAGAGGGGCAAATCACTCTTGGCAGCATGGCCGATACCATGGCGATCCGCCCGGTGGCTGCGGAAGAGGGCTATTTAAAGCTGGAAGTAACGCCTGACCAACGCCACCTTAACCCGGCCGGCATGGTGCACGGAGGCTATGCGGCTACGGTACTGGATATGGCGACAGGTATCGTGGTTCAGACTGTTTTGCAGTCGGGCCAGAGCTGTGTGACGGTCGACCTGCAGGTACAGATGATAAAGTCTTTGCCTCTGGCGGTTGCCTGTGTAGCCGAGGGCTTTATTACAAGGCGCACACGCCAGTTGGCATTCACTCGCGGGCATCTGCTGGATCAGCAGGGTGAGATTTTCGCCCATGCCCAGTCCACCGTCATGATTCGCGAAGGCGCTCCTCCCACTCCAAGATAAAGCGGTGGGCGCCCCCGCCACCTTGCGAACTTCCCCTGCTTGTGGGATAAATTGTCAGCCTGCAAAGGCGTTTGCATGCGCCGGGCAACTCTGTACCGAAAGCAATCGCAGTTACCGATACCACTGACCGGGGGGATTTTGTGGCATGAAGTCATTACAAGGCATGGCCAAGCCGTTTGTTGTATTTGTCGAGCGTTATTACCCCGACCCCTTTGTTTTTGCCATCCTTTTGACCTTTCTCACCCTGCTGTTGGCACTTCTTCTGACCGATGCCAGTCCCTCAGCCGCCATCCTCTCCTGGGGCGATGGCCTACCTATGTTGCTGGCCTTTACCTGCCAGGTTTGCCTGACACTGGTGGCCGCTCACGCGCTGGCTCATACCGACCCCATGCAGAGGTTGCTTTACCGTATTAGCGCTATCCCGAAAACGCCAGTACAGGCATATGCACTGGTTGCGGCGGCATCCGGCATGTTCAGCCTAGTCGCCTGGTCGCTGGGATTGGTGGCGGGCGCCATTCTGGCTCGTGAAGTGGGTATCGGAACGAAAAAACGTGGCCTCAAGATTCACTACCCCCTGCTGGTTGCCTCCGCCTATGCCGGCTTCGTGGTTTGGCATATGGGCTACAGCGGTTCGGCTACCCTGGCCGTGGCAACGCCCGGGAACAACGTCGAAAGCCTGGTGGGCCTTATTCCGGTCAGCCAAACCATGCTGACCTGGCAAAATATTCTTCTGGCTTCCTTGACGGTACTCGCGATTGCGGTGGTTTGCCCTCTGATGCGGCCACGCGACAACGAGATACTTGAAGCCGATCTGAGTGCTCTTGAACAGGCCGCCACTGAACAGAGCTCGCTGGAAGAGGCGAACTCGGCCGCCCCGGCTTCCCAGGGAACGCAGTCTCTCGAGGGCGGACGCACCCTGGCGCAAATTCTGGATGGCTCGCGGTTGCTGAGTTTGTCTATTGGCGGCTTGCTCGCGGCCTACCTGCTGATGTGGTTTGTTCGCAATGGCCGGTTCGATTTGAACCTGAATGTTGTAATTTTTACCTTTGTGGCGCTGGGGCTGTTGATGGCAAGGTCGCCGCTTCACTATGTGAACCTCATTGTCAATGCGGGCAGCACCGTGGGTTTGCTGCTTCTGCAATACCCGCTTTACGCGGGCATCCTTGGCCTGATGCAAGGCACAGGTCTGGCTACCCTGATTTCCAACTTCTTCACCAGCATTGCCACGGCCGATACCCTTCCGTTTTTCGCCTTTCTGGCTGGCGGGCTGGTGAATATGTTTATTCCTTCCGGCGGCGGGCAGTGGGCCGTGCAGGGCCCAATTTTTCTCGAGTCGGCGCTGCAGCTGGGAGCCGACCCCGCCACGGTGGTGCTGGGCGTAGCCTACGGAGACCAGTGGACCAATGCCATTCAGCCCTTCTGGACAATACCGGTACTGGCCATTGCTGGCCTGCATATGCGCCAGATTATGGGCTACACCTTCATAATTTTCCTGCTGACCTTCCTGATATTCGGCGGCGGCTTGCTTTTGCTTTTCTAGTTGTTGGGTCGATATCGGTGGACAGGGTTAGCCCTTTTCTGCGCGATTTGCCCGCAATGCGCGTGACGCAGTCTACATTTTGCCTTTTTGCGTCAGGCGCATAGGCCGCAAAAGCTGGATTGCCAGCCAAACTCTGCCAACAATAGGCTCAAGGGCAATTGCGCCGGCTTCTTAGTGGGCTAGGGGCAATAAGCATGAAGTTGTGCACAAAAATCCGGCCGCAATCGGAAAGTTGGCCTATTTAGCTTTCCAAAAGGCCTGATCAAGTTGCTTAACCGCAGCAGGCGCGCAACAATCGAAGTGGGGACATTCCAGGTAAGGAATATGCAACGAGTTAAAGGATACAGCCTGATAGAAGTAATGGTCGTTGTGGCCATTATTGCCATAATGGCAGGGGTCGGTGCGCCCCAGCTGGGCAATTGGCTGCAAAGCAACCAGATTCACGGGCAGTCAGCTTCGCTGTCCGGTCTGTTGCGTTCCGCCCGGGTGGAAGCCCTGACCCGCAACAATTCAGTTACCCTTTCCACGTCTGCAGGAGGCAGCGACTGGAAGGGCACGGTGCGCATGTACCTGGATGCATCGGGTGGCAACAGTGCCTTCACGCCCGCTGACGGCGACATACTCATTCGCGAAATGGACCTTGCCCCCGGAAATACCACCATATTTGGCAATACGCCGGCTCAGGACTTTGTGAGCTTCACCAACGAAGGCCGCCTTGACGAGACGGATCCTGTGGTGATGGCAGTTTGCGGAAGTGACGGGGTTGCTGCCGATGGCTATCGCATTGAAATAAATGTGGTCGGCCGGGTGTCGGAGCGCCAGGGTGCGCAGGACTGCACGCCATGAAGACTCTTCGCCAACAGTCAGGCATCAGCATGATCGAACTGCTGGTTTCGCTGGCCATTTTTACTATCGGTTTGGCCGGGTTCGCCACCCTGCAAATGCGGTCCATGCAGGAGGGTTTTGATACCAGCCAGCGTTCGGTGGCCATTTGGCGCGCGCAGGAACTGGCCGATCGCGTTCGGGCCAACAACAGCGAACTGGATACCTACATGGCCAGCGTCAACGACGCCAATATCTGCAGTGCTGCGCCAACTCGCTGCGCCGACTACTGGGGTGGCGGCGGCGAGGTGGCGGCTGCTGCCTGCACGGCGGCGCAAGTGGCCGCTTTTGATGCCTGGGATGTACTCTGCAACGGCGCCGATGCGACGGATGCGGCCCTGGTTGAATCGGATATCTCACTGGCTTGCGACGACATCGATGCCACCGATGCAGCGGCCTGCAGCGATGGCAGCGCCTTGACCCTCGAAGTGTGCTGGACATCCCGGTCGGCCACTGGCGATGACCAGATTGCTGCAGTGCGCGCTGGCAATGTGCCTACCGACTGCGCCAACAGCGACCTGTCCTACCTGTTCGAGTATTACACCCTGGAGTTTCGCCCATGAGGATGCGCAGAAGCCAGGGCTATACCCTGATCGAGCTGATGATCTCGGTCGCCATGGGCGTGATCATGATCGCGGTTGCGGTACAGTACCTGATTGGTGCCAGCGGCACTTTTAACGCCACCGAAACGCTGGGCCGCACCCAGGAAAACGCTCGTTTTGCGCTTTCTATTATGGCGCGCGATTTGCGCATGGCCGGCTACGGTGACCCGGCGATGGGTGACCGCCCCGGGTTCTTCTTTCGCGATGATTGCGGCAGCTTCTCACCCTGTACCGCCGACGGTGGTGCCA
>CAKZNR010000129.1 GCA_937129725.1 uncultured Cellvibrionales bacterium
TGGCGTGCGGTGGGACATGTCAGCGCGGCGGGACACGTCTCAGGCAGGGCACGGGCTCAGTGGGGGAGGCAGCAACAGCATGGCGCGCAGGGCGCTCAGGGTTCGGGTGCCGCATGCGTCCGAGACCGCTGTGGGCGCGAACGGCGGTGCGGAGAGCGCTGCCGTGTCGTGCGGCGCGGCCTGGTGGGTTGCCCGGAGCTTTTCCGGCGCCGGCAATGTGCCAGAGGCAAACAGCACGGCCGGCCTCGAAGCGCCGGTTTCCGTGTCGCAACAGAGTGGCGCCGAAGGCGCAGTGGCGGCGGCGCCCGACCAGCCAACCATGCGTGTGCAGGGGCCTTCACCCCTTGCTTCCTCTGAAATGGCAGCCGCGCAATCGCCGCCCTCGCTGGCAGTAGAAGGGGCCCTGTTGTTCGCCACTGAACCCTCCAGGAGCCGCGCTTTTATCGATGGCAATAGCTACCGTATCGGTGATGAAGTACGCCCCGGCCTGGTTCTTGAGGACATCGACGCAACCCATTTATGGCTGCGTCGCGGCGAGCAGAGTTATTCGTATCCCTACTGAGTCAAATTTATCTTCTGACTGACATCTATTTGTCACATAAGGCCCTGTGAACTTGCTGTACGGGTCTGATCCTGCATCCCTCAAAATCAATCTAAATCAATTACCTATCGGGTTTATTTGAATTCGCCCGCAGCGTTCGCGGCGGTGCTTCCCCGCAGGGCGACCTTAACGCTTTAGCAACATATGGCATCTAGCATATGGGCTCGGCCTGGAGTTCCGGGTTGGGGTTGTTCGTCTCGACAACAAGGTTACTAAAAACAGTCCACGGGAAATTTCATGAGCTCTCGCGTCCGCCTCGCTTCGCAAACCTTTTTACTCCTGGCCATGGCAGTTCTGGCCTCTCCCTCAAACGCTGAAGAACTTTTCCTGAACCTCTTTTACGGGGTGGCACCTGTTAGTGGTGCCCAGGTGCGCGTAAATGACGACCTGTTGGGAGAAACCGACAGCCGTGGCTCTTTGCTCGAGCAGCTTGAGCCCGGCCAGTATCAGATCGCCATTGGCCCCGAGGGAGAGCCCGACTTCAGCTTCAGCCTCGAAGTGGCTGCAGGTACCAACAACGATGTGCTGATAGATCTTGAGCCGGAAACCCCGCAGGTGGCAGTCGACAGCTGGGTTGAGGGTGAAGTAGATCTGGCTACCGCACCCACTGGCGTGGTGACCGGTACGGTCAACAACATGTTCGGTATGCCCGTCGAGGGTGCTTCGGTAGTGTTTCCCGCCCTGGGCATGCAAACCCTAACCGATGCGGATGGCGGGTTCCGCATTGAGGTTCCCCGCGGTGAGCACATGCTGAGTGCACGCCACTCCTCCGAAGGGCAGTCGTCAGGCCAGCCTATTCGCGTAGCTGCCAATGTCGGGTTGGCTGTGAACCTGCGACTGGCGCAGCAACGCAGCGATGCGGCGCTGGATGGGCGCGTGATTGAAGAGGTGTTGGTGCTGGCAAGTGCCTATAACGCCGACGCCATCGAAGC
>CAKZNR010000130.1 GCA_937129725.1 uncultured Cellvibrionales bacterium
GGAGTCCAGCTTGATTCCTGGCTTCCTCGCGTTCGAAAACCGGGCAACGGAACTGTTCGGCCTTATGTTTCAATGGATCTCTCAACTCTTTAGCGGGTCTGGTTAGTCTATGTGTGGAATTGTCGGGATTGTTAGTCAACAGCCGGTAAATACGGAACTCTACGATGCGCTAACGGTGTTGCAGCACCGTGGTCAGGATGCAGCCGGTATCGTGACATGCCAGGAAGGGCATTTTTTCCAGAAAAAGGGTCTCGGCTTGGTGCGCAGCGTGTTTCGCACTCACGACATGGAGCACTTGCGCGGTAATTTCGGTATTGGCCATTGCCGATACCCCACCGCCGGCAGTTCCGGCCCGGCACTGGCACAGCCGTTTTATGTAAACAGCCCCTACGGCATCAGCCTTGCCCACAACGGCAACCTGGTCAATTCCCGGCAGCTGCGCAAGCACCTGTTTGAAACCGACAAGCGGCACCTGAATACCGACTCGGATTCCGAAGTTATTCTGAATATTTTTGCCCACGAGCTGGCAAAAGCCGATGCTCTGAGACCCTCGGCGTCAGACGTGTTTACAGCGGTGTCAGAGCTGCATCGGGTTTGCTCGGGCGCCTACGCCTGTGTTGCGCTGATAGCGGGCCAGGGTATGCTGGGCTTTCGCGACCCGTTGGGCATCAGGCCTTTGGTGCTGGGCAGTCGCATACGCCAGGGAAAAACCGAGTACATAGTGGCGTCAGAGAGCGCCGCGCTGTCGGTATTGGGTTTCGAGCTGGTTGACGATGTGGCGCCCGGTGAAGCCATCTATATCGATGCCGACCATAATTTGTCGCGGCAGCAGTGCGCAGCTGACCCGCGTCATGTGCCCTGCATCTTCGAGCACGTTTACCTGGCCCGACCCGACTCGTTGATCGATGGCATTCATATGTATAAAACCCGCTTGCGCCAGGGCGTATCTCTTGCCCAAAAAATTCTTCGCGAGCGCCCCGATCACGATATCGATGTGGTCATTCCCATTCCCGACACCAGCCGTGTTGCAGCTCAGGCACTGGCGGAAGCGTTGAATATCAAGTTGCGTGAAGGCCTGATGAAAAACCGCTACATCGGGCGAACCTTTATTATGCCCGGGCAGGCAGTGCGAAAAAAATCGGTCAAGCAGAAACTGAACGCAATCGAGCCCGAATTCCGCGGGCGTAACGTATTGCTGGTAGACGATTCCATTGTGCGGGGTACCACCTGCAGCCAGATCGTGCAGATGGCGCGCGACGCTGGCGCTGTCAAGGTATATTTTGCCTCGGCGGCACCGCCGGTTCGCTTCCCCAATGTTTACGGCATCGATATGCCCTCTGCGCACGAGCTCATTGCGCATGATCGCAGTGAGCAGGAAATCAGCGAAATAATTGGCGCCGACTGGCTGATTTACCAGGATCTGGATGCGCTGATTGAATCCTCTCACGCTGGCAACACCGATATTGAAGAATTCGAATGCTCGGTTTTCACCGGTGAGTACATTACCGGCGATGTGGACGAGGCGTACCTGAGTTCTATCGATCAGCAGCGCAAAGACGAAGCGCGCACTCAAGAGGGCAACCTGGGACAGGAAACCGCCACGGTTGGCCTTTACAATGGCGCCGCCTGACAGCAGCAAGTCTGTTAGCCAGCCATGAGAACCCTGCAATGAGCGACCACAAACTTCACCCTCAAACTCTGGCGATACGCGCCGGAATTCACCGTACCGCTGAAAACGAGCATGCGGAGGTGATTTACCCCACCTCGAGTTACCTGTTCGACTCGGCGGAGCAGGCCGCGGCGCGGTTTGCCGGCGATGAAGCCGGCAATGTCTACTCAAGGTATACCAATCCCACCGTCAGGGGCTTTGAGGAGCGCCTGGCGGCGCTGGAAGGCGCCGATGCGGCAGTGGGTACTGCTTCAGGTATGGCGGCTATCCTCACAAGCTGTATGGCACTGCTGCAGTCGGGTGACGAAATTGTCTGTTCGCGCGATGTATTCGGCAGTACCACCATTCTGATGAGCAAGTATCTGGGGCGCATGGGCATCAAAACCCATTACGTACCCCTGACTGACCTGGACGCCTGGCGTGCAGCCTGCAATAGCCGCACGCGCCTGTTTTTCCTGGAAACGCCAAGCAACCCCCTTTGCGAAGTGGCCGATATAGCAGCCCTGTCTGCGCTGGCAGAAGGGGTGGGTGCCATTTGTGCCGTGGACAACTGTTTTGCAACACCGGCGCTGCAGCGGCCATTAGACCTGGGTGCGCACCTGGTGATTCAGTCGGCTACCAAATATATCGACGGTCAGGGCCGCTGCCTTGGAGGCGCGGTAGTAGGCGCACAGCAGCACATTGATGAGGTGATTGCCTTTTTGCGATCCTGCGGCCCCTGTATGAGCCCCTTCAATGCCTGGGTATTTCTCAAAGGCCTTGAAACCCTGTCGGTTCGCATGCATCAGCATTCAAAGAGTGCGCTGGAATTGGCTCAGTGGTTGCAGCAGCAGAAAGCCGTGGAAAAAGTGCATTACGCCGGCCTGCAAGACCACCCGGGTCACGCTTTGGCTGCCAGTCAAATGGACGCCTTCGGCGGTGTACTGTCGTTCCAGGTTCGCGGCGGCAAAGTAGCTGCCTGGAAGGTAATAAATTCCACGCAACTGCTTAGCCATACAGCCAATCTGGGTGATGCGAAAACCACCATCGTACACCCGGCAACCACCACTCATGGCCGCATATCACCCGAAGAGCGAGCCGCAGCCGGTATTTCGGATGGCCTGGTTCGCGTGGCTGTGGGGCTGGAACATATTGAGGATATCAAGGCGGATCTCGAGCTCGGGCTGTCGCAGATCTGATCGGGTTAGCCCGAGACATCGGGCAGGGGTATCGGAGCAATCAGGCAGTGAGCCGAGGGAACCGCAGACGCAAAGGGAATAGCGCGAGCACTGTTTGAGCGCAAGCGAGTCGAAGCGAGCAAGCGAGTTGCGCAGCGCCCTTTGCGTCAAGATTTCCGAGGGTACCCGAAGGGCGAGCTTTCGCGCAGATACCCCTGTGTGGTGGCTCGGTTTATGCGAATCTATTCCGTCAAAATAAAAAACCCGCCAGTTGGCGGGTTTTTTATTGCTGCGCGAGTCTAGACTTCAACAATCTCCTGCGCGGCAATTTTTTTGCCGTCGGCTGCCGCTTCCTGGAAGGCGGCAATCTGGTCGAAGTTCATGTAGCGGAAAATTTCGTCCGCCATGGAGTCGATGCGCATGGCGTACTCCATGTACTCCTCAACCGAAGGCAGCTTGCCCAATACCGAACCCACGGCCGCCAACTCTGCCGAAGTAAGGTACACATTGGCACCGTCACCGAGGCGGTTGGGGAAGTTTCGGGTCGACGTGGAAAGCACGGTGGCACCCGCCGCAACACGAGCCTGGTTACCCATGCAAAGCGAGCAGCCGGGCATCTCGGTGCGAGCGCCGGCCCGCCCATAGATGTTGTAGTAGCCTTCTTCCATCAGAACGTGCTCGTCCATGCGGGTAGGCGGGGCAATCCACAGGCGGGTTGGGATGGAACCAGATACCTGTTCCAGCAACTTGCCGGCGGCGCGGTAGTGGCCGATATTGGTCATACAGGAGCCGATGAATACCTCGTCTACCTTGTCGCCGGCAACTTGCGACAGCAAGCGCGCGTCGTCGGGGTCATTCGGAGCACATACGATGGGCTCGCGAATTTCAGCAAGATCGATCTCGATAACGGCTGCGTATTCTGCATCGGCGTCGCCCTTCATCAGGGAGGGGTTCTCCAGCCATTCTTCCATTTTGCGGGCACGGCGCTCGAGAGTGCGCACATCGCCATAGCCCTCGCTGATCATCCAGCGCAGCATGGTGATGTTGGAACGCAGGTATTCGGCCACTGAATCTTCGCCCAGTTCGATGGTGCAACCGGCGGCTGAACGCTCTGCCGAGGCATCGGAAAGCTCGAACGCCTGTTCAACCGTCAGATCGGTAAGGCCCTCGATTTCCAGAATGCGGCCTGAGAAGATGTTCTTTTTACCCTTTTTCTCGACCGTCAGCAGGCCCGCCTGAATGGCGTAGTAGGGGATAGCGTGTACCAGGTCGCGCAGGGTAATACCGGGTTGGCGTTTGCCCTTGAAGCGAACTAACACCGATTCCGGCATATCCAGTGGCATCACCCCGGTAGCCGCGGCGAATGCCACCAGGCCCGATCCGGCCGGAAAGCTGATTCCCATAGGGAAGCGGGTGTGCGAATCGCCGCCTGTGCCGACTGTATCGGGCAACAGCATGCGGT
>CAKZNR010000131.1 GCA_937129725.1 uncultured Cellvibrionales bacterium
ACTGCCAGGGTATTGCAGCAGAGCGGCAAAACACTCGGGATTCTCTTGGCCGGGTTCGCCGGTTTCAATTTCGAAACCGAAGTAGCGCGCCCGGGTTTCCAGCACGGCAAGGGTTTGCGGATGGCAATTGCTGTCTACAAAGAAGCGGTTGCTGCTGCTTTTTCGCTGTGCCCGGCGAGCCATGGCCATGGCTTCGGCAGCGGCTGTGCCTTCATCCAGCAGGGATGCATTGGCAACAGGCAGGCCAGTGAGGTCGCAGATCATTTGCTGATAATTCAGCAACATCTGCAGGCGACCCTGGGAAATTTCGGCCTGATAGGGGGTATAGGCGGTGTACCAGCCCGGATTTTCCAGAATTTGGCGACGGATAACCGCAGGAGTGTGACACCCGTAATAGCCCTGGCCGATGAAATTAAGTGCCTGCACGTTTTGTGCCGCCAGCAGGCCGATTTGCTCAAGCGCTTGCTCTTCCGAGAGGCCGCCCTCCAGTTCCAGGGGCCGGTTTCTCCGGATGCTGGTTGGCACCGTTTCACCGATCAGTTGCTCGCGAGAGGCAATGCCGATGGTTTCAAGCATTTGCTTTTCGGCATCTGCCGAAATACCAATATGTCTCTTCAGAAAGGGGCTGGGAGTTGCTTGCAATTCAGGTTTCCGGTTGCTTGCCGACAGGCTATCGGCGGAGTGGTTGGGGAGGGCGAATTCTACCGCATCAGAAGGGGGCTTCGGCAGCTAATCTAGTGTAAGTGGTAATGGATTTCGCGGATCAGCCAGTGGTTTTCACCCGAAGGCGTGACAACACAGACTTCCTCGTCAACCTGTTTGCCAAGCAGAGCCCGCGCCATGGGAGAGTCGATACTGATGCGCTGTTGCTGGGTGTCGATCTCGTCGGGCCCCATAACCTGAACCTGGATTTGTTCGTTTGCCCGATTTGTCAGGGTAACGCGGGCGCCAAAATAAATGCGTGAGCGATCTTCTGGTGCTGAATCGACTACCTTCAGACTATCCAGACGTTTGCGCAAATAGCGAACCCGGCGGTCGATTTCTCCAAGCCGGCGTTTGCCATAGATATAGTCGCCGTTTTCCGAGCGGTCACCATTCTTTACGGCGGCCTGCACTACCGCGGTGACCTGTGGTCGCTCATGGCGCCATAGCTGATCGAGTTCCTGCTTCAACTGCTGCAAGCCTGCGGCGCTAATAACGGGCGTTGAGCCGGGCTGGGGAGGGCGCCATCTGCCCATCAGAGATTGTCTATCTCGAGGTTTTGCAGGGTGGAATCGGTGGTAAAGCCGAGCACGGCTCCGTAAAAGGCCAGCTCAGCATTCAGCGAGTCGACAATTGCCTGCTCGGAGCGAAATCCGTGGCCTTCGTTTTCATAGGTGCGCAAAGCCGTGGGCACGCCTTTGCCACGAAGTGCCTGGTACATCATGCTTGCCTGATTCGGCGGCACGACCCGGTCAAGCAGCCCCTGAAAGAATATGGCGGGAGAATTCAGCTTCTCGATGTGTGTCAGCGGAGAACGCTGCTCGTACACATCGGCTCGTTCTGGCCAGGGCGCAATCAGGCGATCGCCATAGCGTGATTCAAACTTGTGTGTTTCGGCAGCCAGAATTTTCAGGTCGCCAATGCCATACACACTGGCACCGGCGGCGAACACGGAATGAAAGGTGAGCGCAGAAAGCACGGTTAGTCCACCGGCGCTTGAACCGCGGATTAGCAGCCGCTCGCGGTCGGCACGGCCTTCGGCTGCAAGGGCTAACGCGGTATTGCAGGCGTCTTCGACATCGGCAATACCCCACTGGCCGTCCAGGGCTTCGCGGTATTCCCGGCCGTAGCCGGTACTGCCGCGATAGTTGACGTCGGCCACTGCAAAACCGCGGCTGGTCCAGAACTGTACCTTCAGATTAAGGGCGGGTGCCGTGGCGGCAGTTGGCCCACCATGACACATCACCACCAGAGGTGGTAGTTCATCTGGCAGCCCCATGTATGCCTGGTTGCAGGGGGGGTAGTAGAAGGCGTGGCAGCCCGCCTCGCCTGAGCCGACCTGAATGGCTTGTGGGCGCGACATATCGTCTTTTTGCAGGGGCAATGCCATTGAACTGCGCACAAGCTGCTCGCCTTGCGGACCAAGCAGAATGAGCCCGGCGGGTTGTGTCTCACTGCTGGCCAGAATAAAACTCTGTGCGCCATCGCTGGCGATGCCGGAAATCAGGCTGGCTTGTAATTCGAGTGGGCGCTGCTGGCCGTTTTCGGGGTTCAACTGGTAGAGGCTCCAGCGCGCCTGGCGGGACACGGCACATAGCAATTTATCGCCATGGAGGCACCAGGTTTTCATGCCAAACTGCCATAGGGGCAGGCCGCATTCGCCATCAAAATGGCTAACCTGCTCGATACTTCCCTGACGATAGCGGAACAGCTGCCACTGCTGGTAGCGATCCGAGCAGAAGTAAAGCGATTGATCTATCCAGTCGGGCTGAAAGATGGATTCGTTTGCACTGCCGGCGATACGCAAAGGATTTTGAATGCCGCGGTTGCCGATGCTGCCCAGCCAAAGCTCACAGCCGTACCAGGGCATGGATGGGTGGTTCCACTGCAACCAGCAGATGTGCTTTCCGCATGGGCTGATACGGCCACTGGCGTAAAAGTCGGCGCCCTCGGCCAATACCTGACGGTGAGCCACCCCCTGACCCGGCTTCAGGGTCACCAGCCGGTTTACCGGCTCGGCCTCACCGCTGTGTTCTTCCTCCACCGCCAGCAATTGGCCCAGAACTGTGTTCCAGTGCAAATCGGCATAGCGGCAGTTTTGGCGTTGAAAAAATGCCATTGGTTCACAGCCGGGCTCTGCCGTGCTGCGATAAATGGCCTGATCCTTGCTGTTGACATAAAACAGCCCACCTTCACAGATAGTCCAGGCACCGCCGCCGTACTCGTGAACCCCGGAACGCACCGAGTGCTCGGCCGGACAGAGCTCACGTTCACGCCCGTCGCAATATTCAACGATCAGGCTTCGGCCCTGTTCAGATGGGCGGGTTTCAAGCCAGTAGTAGGCTCCGCCGAAGGTGGCAGGCTCGGCCAGTCCCAGGCTTTTTGATGCCAGCATGGCAGCGCTGACGGGGGACTTCCAGGAGCCATAGGCAGCTGCTTTTTTTGATTCAGCCCCCACTGATTTTTACCCTGAAATCCTGTTTTTCCAGCCACTCTTTGATTTGAGCTCGCCTGTCGCCCTGAATCTCGATTCGCCCCTCTTTGACCGAGCCGCCACAACCCAGATTTTGCTTAAGCCTCTTGCAGATGAGTTTTTGCTGATCTTCGGCGATGCCGTCAATCAGACAGACCGCCTTGCCGGCGCGCCCCTTGCTTTCCCTGTAAAGCCTTACCCATCCGTCGCCGGCATCTGCCCCGGCGGTATCCGTTTTGGCATCGCCTGCAGCGGGTTTGATGCGGCCACTATCAGTGGAAAAAACCAGCCGAGAATTTTTAGCCATGGATTCCTTCGCTGTCTGTGCAAAAATGGGCATTATAGAAATGCCGGGGGCCGATGACATCCCATGTCTGCCAGTTCAGTTCGCGAAAATATATTCCGCATAATTTTTGGCACCGATACGCCTGCCGGTCGGCGATTCGATCTTGCGCTGATCTGGATCATTCTGATCAGTGTACTGGTGGTGATGCTTGAAAGCATAGAAGCGGTTCGTTCGCGCCACCAATCTCTGCTGGATGCCCTGGAGTGGGGCTTCACGCTGATTTTTACCTTTGAGTATCTGCTGCGTATCTATTGTCATCCGGTGTCCAGGCGCTATGTATTTTCCTTCTACGGGCTGATTGACCTGGTGTCCATACTGCCCACCTATCTGGCCCTTCTGTTTGGCGGTGCGCAGTACTTGCTGGTGGTGCGGTTGCTGCGCGTGATGCGCATCTTCCGCGTGCTGAAGTTGATCGAGTATGTCAACGAAGCCAGCATGTTGTGGCGCTCCATCCTGGCGAGCCGACGTAAAATTCTGGTGTTTTTCTGTTTTGTCTTCGTGCTGGCGACAATTTTCGGTTCACTGATGTTTCTGGTGGAATCACCCCACAACCCTGGCTTTTCAAGCATACCGCGGTCGGTTTACTGGACCATCGTGACCATCACCACGGTGGGTTTTGGCGACATTGTGCCCATTACGGTACTTGGGCAGATGGTGGCTACCCTGGCGATTCTCACCGGCTACTCGATCATTGCAGTTCCCACCGGCATCATTACCAGCCAGCTTATTGATGAGCTGCGCTCGGAACGACTGATGCAGTTGTGCGAGAACTGCGGTGAGCAGGAGCATTTGAAAGATGCCAACTATTGCCGCCGCTGCGGCCATGCCCTGCCCGTGATTGAAGAGGTTAACCGGATCGACTGAAGGCATGCGTCAGGCACCGCAGCTGTTCCACTCCAGTTCCCAATACTTTGAAAGCACCCGGTTGTGAACCTGAATAAATTGAATCAGGTTGTTCATGTCGGCCTGGCTTTGCGCTGCAGCGACCAGCTGTTCGGCCTGGAAAATCTCGGCATGATCGCTGTCGGCCTGACATAGCAGGTAGGCGGGTGCACCCAGATAGCTGACTTCTCCCGCTTCATCCACACCGATCAGCCGGGCTTGCCCAAGGTATTCCTGGGCTGCAGCGCGATCAATTGGGTCATTCTGACGAGCCCATTGGTACAGCCGTTCAATCCTGTTGAGGTTGTCATCGACTGGGCTTACCCGGTCGAGCACACGGGCGTCGCGGGCGCGGCTGTCCATGGCCAGATACATGGCGTGACGCACGTAGCCGCCCGGCGGTACCAGTTCTATCTGGCTGCCGTCTATGTAACCAATATGGGCCAGAATCTCACGCTGGTTGCGGCTGTGCGGCCAGCCGATAAAGGTCATCTCGTCGCCTTCGGCAATGCTGGCTACCTGGTCGTAGTAGCCGAATCGCTCGGCGTCTTCCGGATCCTGCACGATCACCGTCCAGACTTCGGTCGAGTTGTCCCGGTTGGTGATTTCAATCTGGTAGCGACTGTGCGGCCGCCCAAAATAGGCATCAGTAATCACCCCTCGCAAAGATTTCAGCTGGTTGAGCTGGTAAAGGTTGGATGAGTGGTGAGCCTGCAGAAGAGGGCTGTGCGCAAACACGCAGAATAGGAAAAACAGGGCGTTTCTGAATTTTTGGGAAGAATGCTTCATCTATTCGGCTTCGGGGGCGACAGTGGCTGGCCAGCCTTTATTTTAACCAAAGCATGAGCCAACCGTCAGAGAACCAGTTCACCCCAGTGGAATGTCAGGCCGATGTTTCGCGCAGCGTGTCATTTTTGATCGATCCAAAGGGTAAAGACCTGGGAGGTTTTCAGGTAAGCCGTATGCTGCCCAATCGGCAGGTTCGCAGTGTGGGGCCCTTTGTGTTTCTCGATCATATGGGGCCGGCTGATTTTGCCCCGGGGGAGGGCATTGAAGTGCGACCCCATCCGCATATCGGACTGGCCACCATCACCTACCTGTTTGAGGGAGAAATCCTTCACCGGGA
>CAKZNR010000132.1 GCA_937129725.1 uncultured Cellvibrionales bacterium
CAGGGTGCCGTCTGGTGTGTCCTACATGCTGGAGAATCGCGAAATTACCAAAAGGGTTTTTCCCGAGCTGTTCGAAAACTACAGCATTTTGCCGGTGGATGATTACCCAACGGCACTTTTCCGCACCTTGGCAACGCTTTCACCGCGGCGGGTAAAGCGCCCGGTGATTGCTGTACTTACCCCCGGTATTTATAACTCGGCCTATTTCGAACACGCCTTTTTGGCTCAGGGTATGGGTGCCGAACTGGTGGAAGGTAGCGACCTGTTCGTGGACGAGCAGGATCGAGTTCAAATGCGAACGGTAGACGGGCCGCAGCAGGTGGATGTTATCTACCGGCGTGTAGACGACATATTTATCGATCCCGAAGTATTCAGGGAAGATTCGGTTCTGGGTGTGCCGGGGCTGATGCGCAGCTGGAAAGCCGGCAAGGTGGCTATTGCGAACGCTCCCGGGTCGGGTGTGGCGGATGACAAGGTGGTGTACGCCTTTGTGCCGGATATGATCCGCTATTACCTGAACCAGGAACCCAAGCTGAATAGCGTGAAAACCTACCTCTGTATGCTTGAGAAAGACCGCGAGTATGTGTTGAAGCACATTGACCAGATGGTGGTTAAGCCGGCTAATGAGTCGGGTGGGTACGGCATGATGGTGGGCCCGCATGCCAGCGCGGCCAAACACCGCGAGTTCGCCCGCCTGATTGAAGAAAATCCGCGCAACTACATTGCGCAGCCCACAATTTCGCTGTCGACGGCTCCGACCATTTTCGGGACATCGCTGGAGCCGCGTCACCTCGACCTGAGGCCCTTTATTCTGCAAGGTGCGGAGAGCTCGGTCACCATGGGCGGTTTGACTCGTGTGGCCATGACCAAGGGTTCGCTGGTAGTCAATTCCTCCCAGGGTGGTGGCAGTAAAGACACCTGGATTGTGGAGGACTGATTATGCTGTCGAGTGTAGCCAATCGTCTTTACTGGGCCGGCCGTTACCTTGAGCGTTCCGAGGATATGGCGCGCGTGGTAAGAGCCTATACACAGTTCGTTATGGATACCCCACGCGGCGGTTCGCTGGGCTGGGACATTTTAATCAAAATTATTGACGGCGAACCTGCCTACTTCAGCCGCTACAAGCGGGTAACCGAGCCCAACGTGGTCAAGTTCATGCTGATGGACGAGGAGAACCCCGGCGCAGTCGCCGAGTCGATTCGTTGCGCCCGTGAAAACATGCGTACCACCCGCGATGTCATGCCCGAAGAAGCCTGGGAGCTGATGAACGAGCTCAACCTGTATGTTCGGCAAAATGTTGACTCGGCAATCAGGCGGCGGGGGCGCTACGATTTTCTGGAAGAGGTCATGCTTCGCAATATGCAGTTGGACGGCTTGTTCGATGGCACCATGAATCGTGATCGATCATTCCAGTTCATCCGCCTGGGCCGTTACCTGGAACGTTGCGACATGACCACCCGTATTCTCGACGCGGGTGCTCTTTTGTTGCCCGACGAGGATCAGCTGCCAGCCGTTGAAATATCACTCTGGTCGAACCTGTTATCCTCCCTGTCGGCCACCAGCGCATACCGGCGCCACGAGGGACCCATCATTCAGCCTGTCGAAACCATTGATTTCGTCTTTAACCACGATCAGTTTCCACGCTCGGTGCGCTACTGTTTAGAACGAATGGAACGGGTGCTGGATGGTTTCAGCAATCCGGGTAACAGCCTGTTGATTCTGGGTTCGATCTACAAAAGGCTGGATCGCTTTAATCCAAAGCGCGCATCAAGGCAGCAGGTTCACAAACTCATCGATCAAATTCAGCTTGAGCTGGCTCATTTGAACACTACAATCGCCGCTACCTGGTTCAACCCGGAGAAATAATGCGCCGATTCTGGTGTGATTGCGGTCACCCACTTTTTTTTGAAAGCACCAGTTGCAACAACTGTGGTGCACAGGTGGGTTACGACCCTCGCTCGGGCGACATGTTGCCCTTGCGCGGTAACCGCACGAGCTCTCTCTTCCAGGCGCAGGGCGATTTCGACTGGTGCGCAAATGGACAGAATCATGCTGTATGCAACTGGCTTGTCCCCGCAGATCAAAAAGGCAATCTGTGCGAGGGTTGCCGCTTTAACCGCACCATTCCCTGGCTGGGCAAGGAAGAGAACATACAGCGCTGGAAGGGTTTCGAGGTGGCCAAGAAGCGCCTGCTTTATACCCTGACCAGCTTGCAACTACCGCTGGTTGACGGGTCAACCGACCCCGAGCGCGGCCTGCTTTTTGACTTCATTGAAGACCAGCGCAGCAACCCGGTGATGCTGGAATCCTTTGTTAGTACCGGATACTTGTCGGGTGTGATTACCATCAACGCGATGGAGGCCGACGATCTTGCGCGAGAGCAGGAGCGTGTGCGCATGAACGAATCCTATCGCACCCTGTTGGGTCACCTGCGTCACGAGTCGGGCCATTTTTTCCAGGCCTATGTGCTGCACGACGAGGCGTTGAACAGTGAGTTCCGGCGGCTGTTTGGCGATCCGGATACCGATTATCAGGCTGCTTTACAGCGGCATTACGACCTGGGCCCCGCAGAGGGTTGGAGCAATTACTACATCAGTAGCTATGCCAGTGCGCACCCGGTGGAAGACTGGGCCGAGTGCTGGTCGCACTACCTGCACATGATCGACACACTGGAAACGGCCGCAGCCTACCGCATGATTGAATCGCCGGATTTGCAGCGGGATTTCCGCAGTATTGCCAACCAGTGGCGCAATCTTTCGGTTGTGATGAACGAGCTTAACCGAAGCATTGGTCTTGCGGATGCCTATCCCTTTGTAATCAACGAGTGGGTGGAGCAGAAGCTGGCTTTTGTTGGCCGCTCGATCGAAGAGCTCTGCCTGAAATCCCGCTATTCCTGATGTTCCGAGATAGTCGGCAGCTCGTCGAAGGATTCGATAATTTTCTGGTCCCAGCTTTTTCTCAACAGCATCCAGTATTCGTCATCTTCCACTAGCTTGTAGTACTTGGCCGGGTCCTGCAGCGTATCCACCTGATAGAACAGCAGCTCAATGGGCGGCCCCACGGTGGCATTACTGCGCATGGTGGAATCCATCGAAACCAGAGCGCAGCGCATGGCCACTTCGTGCGGAGTTTCCGGCCGTATGATGCGATCCAGAATGGGCTTACCGTATTTGGTTTCGCCGATTTGCAAAAAGGGGTGCTCGTCGGAGCAGCGAATATGATTGCCCTGCGGGTAAATCAAATACAGCTCGGTGGGGTTGCCTTTGATTTGGCCGCCGACAATAAAGGAAGCCTCCGGCTTGAACCCTGCCTTGGGTGAATCACCGTCAACAAATTTCTTTTGCTCTTCAATACTGATTCGGCCGATATAGTCGGCCATGTCGGAAATCTGTTCCGCCTTGGCAAAATTGTAGTCTGCTTCGCCACGCAGGTCGCGATCAAGGCGCTCAATCACCGCCTGGGTAGTGGCCAGGTTGCCCGCTGTGAGGATAACCAGTTGCCGGTCACCCGGCATGGAGAAGCGATGCAGTTTCGAGTAGGAACTTACCTGGTCGGCACCCGCATTGGTGCGTGAATCGGAGCAAAAAACCAGCCCCTCATCCAGTTTGATGGCAAGACAATAAGTCATGGAAGCAACGGTAGAATCGGAAAATACAATGGACAGATCTTAGCAGATAATATTTCTCATCATGGCAGTTTTTATAGCGACCAGCCAGACTATCTGCAAATGCTGCGGCGCGAAAAAAAGCGCCGCCGAACTGTGCATTTAAAGCAAAGCTTGGGTAGAATGCGCGGCCTTCGGATGTTTCCGATTTGGCGCGGTGGCAGAGTGGTTATGCAGCGGACTGCAACTCCGTATACGCCGGTTCGATTCCGACCCGCGCCTCCATTTGCAGGGACATTGCCTCGGCACTGTCCCTTTTTTTTGCTTGGCGATATCGCGCTGTGCCTGGGATAGGGTTTGAGTAAAAAAGCAATTCAGTTCGCAAAAGCTGGTTTGGCGTTGGCCCTCTTTATGGCCTTGGGCTCTGCCCACGCTCAATCGTCAGCGCCGTCGCAATGGTTGCCGCTGTTTGACCAGGCCGTCGAGAGGGTGGCAGCCGATCCCAAGATGGTAGGCCTGGCTGTGGCAGTGATTGACGGCGGCGAGCTGGTTTACCAACAAACCTTTGGTGAAACCGCGATACGCAGCGGCGACCCGGTTACCGAGTACACAGTTTTTCGTGTGGCATCGGTGTCCAAGACCTTTACCGGTACCCTGCTGGCCGACCTGGCTTCGGCTGGTGTGCTTGATCTGTCGCAGCCTATGCCTGCGGAGATATTCCGGATACAGGAACGTCAGCCCACGCTGGCCGAAGTTGCCAGCCATCAAACCGGCTTGCCTCCCTACGCTTACGACAACGATCTGGAAGCCGAGGTTAGCCTGGATCGAATCATGGATCGCCTGGCCAATGTCGACCTGCTTTGCCCGGTTGGCGAATGCCATACCTACCAGAACCTGACCTTCGCTGCCCTTGGTGAGGTAATCGAGCAGGTGACCGAAAAGCCCTTTGCGCAGGTAATGCAGGAGCGCATTTTCGATCCGCTGGGAATGCATACTGCCTCGCTTGGCTCGCTGGCGCTTGAAGAAAGCGACAGCTGGGCGATGCCGCACCGGCGTACCGAAGTGCAGAACGGGCGTTATCAGCCGGGTGAGCCGGGCAGCCCCTACGACCAGGTGGCGCCAGCCGCGGCGGTGAATGCGTCGCTGCAGGATATGGTGGCCTGGGCTTTTGCCAACCTGGGGCTTGATCCAGCGTTGAGCCAGCAAACCCTCATGACGGCACACCAATGGCTTACCGATACGCCAACGCAAGACAGGGCCCTGTGGCGCTTGCGCGATCGAATCGAGAACACCGGGTACGGACTGGGTTGGCGGCACTATATGTGGGATGGTCGCGACCTGGTGACTCATGCCGGCTATGTAGCCGGCTACGGTGCCCAGATTTTGCTGGATCCGCAGGAGCAGTTTGCCTTCCTGGCGCTGTGGAATGCCGATGCCAGTTCGCCCTGGTACCTGTGGCCCACACTGATGGACCTCAGGCAGCGCGGCGAGCCGGGGCATTGGCTGGATACCTGGGGGTTTGAAACAGACTGATCTGGTGCGCTTTAGCCACCGCATTTCTGTAGTAAGAAGTGCATCTTGAGCTGCTGCATTTGCGAATAAATCATAGTACTCTTCGTCTCCCCCAATGGGGATATACACCCGATGCCCGGGTGGTGAAATTGGTAGACACAAGGGACTTAGACATTTGAGCACCCGGACAGGAAACTTCCGGCGTGAATGGAGTCAAATTCGGGGAAACCTCAGCGCGTTTTTGGCGGTGGCAATCCCGAGCTAAGCCTTGGAGCGGTTTTTACTTCGGTATGTAGGAGTAAGGGCGTGGCAATTTGGGCATAATAGCCGGAGGTTATTCAGGGAGTTGTTCTTCCTGTTTCCGTCCACGTGATCGAGCTCCAGTGGAATAGGGCGACCTAACCACAGAGTTCTTTCGCATCCGGCACATGCAGGCTTCAGATAACCTTCGTTGAGGAGGCGTTTCTTCAGTTTGTATGACTGAATAGGTTGTTGGTTGCTCAGGTATTCTTGGGTGGCTCTCCGTTTCGGCAGCTTTTTACCTCGGTTCCATGCCCGCCCGTGAAAGTGAGACACATCAAGCTTGAAGTGGTTTATCGCCTTTTTTAAAACGGTGTAATTGCCACCGTAGGGCGAAACGCCCAGAGCCAATAGTGTCTGGCGCAAAGAAGCAGAAGAGGATACTGCGGCCTTTAATTCTGACTCTGAGTATTTGTGCAGCTTCACGATTCCCTCCATGGAAAGTGTAGAGACTTGACGGCTCCCGCCTAACACCAAATTATATATTTTGGTTATGGTGAAGAGAAAGTCCAGACCACAAAGGGTGCACTGCACCCGCAGCGAAAGCTGTAGTTGGTAAGAAAATCCCTCGATCATTGCGATCGTGCCGGTTCGATTCCGGCCCCGGGCACCATTTATTAACTCTACTTCGATAAGCGAAAGCGTCCCGCTCTGGACAGTGCAGTTCGGCGGGCGGCCGGAATGCCAGCCTGCTCGTTCGCGGTTTCCTAGGTTATATAGGTTGATCTTCGCAGGCGTTCGCGCGCTGCGAAACCCTGCTTCGATCGCGCTCACCCGGCCCCGGGCACCATCAATTGGTTATCTATTGCAAGATTTCAACCTGCCTCGATCGGTAGCCATATCGTTAAGGTGCAAAAAATCTGAACCGCTAGCAAGAGTCAATTATTTCTTAAGCCCGCTGACGCAAAAGCTTCATA
>CAKZNR010000133.1 GCA_937129725.1 uncultured Cellvibrionales bacterium
CCTTCAGTTCGCAATTGGCATGGTCCAGCAACAGGAATTCAAGATGCTGCGGAGCTGCTTCAATCCAGGAATCTGGAGTTTGCTGGGTAAGGAATTCGGCAGGAGTCACTGATAACGAATGGTTTGTTTTTGGCCGGCGCAGCATAGGGCAGGCACCAGCCAAACTCAAGAATCGACAAATTCTGATGCGGCTTTAGCACTATTTGTGCCCTCAATAGCGAAAATTCTTCGCTGGTAAATTAACAGCGTTAAGCGGATAGGCTAAAATCGCGCCTCGCCAAAAGTATCAATCTGCTCATCAGGAGTAAAAAGTGCTCGAATCATATCGTCAACATGTCGAAGAGCGTGCCGCCGAAGGCATACCTCCCAAGCCGCTCAACCCGGAATGGACCGCTGAACTGGTCGAAGCCCTCAAGTCACCCGAAGCGGGCCAGGAAGAATTTTTGCTCGATCTGATTCGCAACCGCGTACCACCAGGTGTTGACGAAGCGGCCTACGTAAAAGCGGGCTTCTTGAGCGCCATCGTAAATGGCGAAGCCTCAAGTCCAATCATCAGCCGGTTGGATGCCATCGCACTGCTGGGGCAAATGCACGGCGGCTACAACGTTGAAACGCTGGTAAGCGCACTGGACGATGCCGAGTTGGCCGAAGCCGCGGCACTGGAACTGAAACATACTCTATTGGTATTTGATGCCTTTCACGACGTGGCCGACCGCGCCGATGCGGGCAACGAAGCCGCAAAAAGCGTGATGCAAAGCTGGGCCGATGCCGAGTGGTTCCTGAATCGACCCGCTTTCCCCGAGTCAATCAAAATGGCGGTGTTCAAGGTGACGGGTGAAACCAATACCGATGACCTGTCCCCTGCCCCGGATGCCTGGTCGCGCCCCGACATTCCCCTGCATGCCAAAGCCATGTACAAGATGCAGCGCGACGGATTGAATCCGGACAAGCCCGCCGAAATTGGCCCGCTGAAACAAATAGAAGAGCTGCAGGCCAAGGGCTTGCCCGTGGCCTTTATCGGTGACGTGGTAGGAACCGGCTCGTCGCGAAAATCTGCCACCAACTCGGTGCTCTGGTTCTTTGGCGACGACGTGCCCGGCGTGCCAAACAAACGCTCCGGCGGTGTATGTATTGGTGGCAAGGTGGCGCCGATCTTTTTCAACACCATGGAAGATGCCGGCGCGCTGGTATTTGAAGCCCCGGTTGACGACATCAACTTCGGTGATGTTATTGAAATTCGACCCTATGACGGAAAAATACTGGCCGAAGATGGCAGTGTTCTGAGCGAATTCGAGATCAAGAGCGATACCATTTTCGATTCGGTTCGCGCCGGTGGCCGCATCAACCTGATTATTGGCCGCGGGCTAACCAACCGCACCCGTGAGCGCATGGGCCTGCCGGTTTCCGATGTTTTCCGCAGCCCGGTAACTCCGCAGGAATCAAACGCCGGCTTCAGCCTGGCACAAAAAATGGTCGGTAAGGCCTGCGGCCTGGA
>CAKZNR010000134.1 GCA_937129725.1 uncultured Cellvibrionales bacterium
AGGCCAGCATCAGACCCCTGCTTCGCAGGGGGTCTGACACTTCGTGCGGGGGAAATAGTTCAGCATCAGACCCCCGCTTCGCGGGGAGTCAGACACTTCGTGCGGAGGAGGTAGCTCAGCATCAGACCCCCGCTTCGCGGGGAGTCAGACACTTGAGGTGAAGCATCAGGGGAAGTGTCAGTCTTCCAGCACCTGCACTTCTTCAGCTGATGCGCCACGGTCGACCTTGACCACCACCTTCTGCAAAAAAAGGTTGTTCGGGAAAGTCGCCAGGTCGCCATTATCCTGCCGCACCTGCACAGTGAACAGCGAGATCTCCTCGATCAACCCCTCAACCGTGTCGTCCTTGTCCAGCACGCGAATGCGATCGCCAATGCGGTACGGAAAACCAAAGAAGATCACCAGGCTGGCGGTAAGGTTGCTAAGAATAGACCACTGGGCAAACAGGGCCACACCCAGCACGGCAATGGCCGATGACAAAAAGATGGCTACCTCGCCGTAGTTCAGGCCAAGCACCAACCCCAGCAATACAAAATAAATAATCGCCAACACAATGCTGATGGTTTTTCGCACGTATTGGATGCGCGTGGGCACCGAGCGGGAGGCCGCACCCGAACCCATCACCAGCTTGCCCAGCCAGTGATGAAGCAGGCCATAGCCAAGCGTCAGAACAAGTAGGTATACCAGTTTCATGTGGTTCAGCTCTCCCTTGCCGCATCGTCGTCCGCCTGCTCGGCCGGCGGTCGCGCAAACACCCGGCTAAACAACAGGCCCAGTTCAAACAGGGCGTACATTGGTATGGCTAACAGCGTTTGCGAAAAAATATCCGGCGGGGTCATCAGCATGCCCACCACAAAACAACAGATCAGCACGTAGGGGCGCTTTTGCGCCATCGACTCGGCGCTAACAATGCCAGCGCGAATCAGCAGGAAGGTCGCTACCGGAATTTCGAAAGCCAGACCAAAGGCAAAAAACAGCTTCATCACAAAGTTGAGGTAGCTGTTGATGTCGGTCATTACCGCCACCGACTCCGGCGCCACGCTGGTAAAGAATCCAAAGATAAGGGGGAAAACCACAAAGTAGGCAAAGGCGATGCCGGAATAGAACAGAATGACACTGCTAAAGAATATTGGCAGCGCCACCGCCTTCTCGTTCTTGTACAGCGCCGGCGCAACGAATGCCCACAGCTGGTAAAGCAGAAATGGCATGGAAGCGAACACCGCCAGTATCAGCGCCAGCTTCAAGGGGGCCAGAAAGGGCGATGCCACGTCGGTGGCGATCATGGAGGTGCCCTCGGGCATCATTTGCCGCAGCGGCTCGGACATGAATTCATACAGGGGGTTTGCCACAGCGAACAACGCCAGGAATACCACCAATACAAATACCAGGCCGCGCAATACCCGAGTGCGCAGCTCAAGCAGGTGTTCAATCAGGCTTTGTTCCTTGTCGCTCATGCGGGCTTGTCCGAATCCCCGGCTGGCGGCGAATCGGGCGGTTCGACTTCGCTGTTACCGGAGGGCTCTACCGGTGCTTTTTCATCGGGTGGCAGTATGCTGTTGCGCGACAGCTCTTCCACCGCGTCCGATTCATCCTGCGCCGCCTGGCGCGCTGCCGGCGTAATGGGTGGGGTAACCTCGCGGCTTCGCGGAGCGCGCTTTTGCGCCTCTTCTTCAAGCGGGTTGTTGAGCATTTTCTGGGTTTCTTTCAGGTGCTCAAGCACCTCGGCGTTGTGAATTTCTCGGCGCAGGTCGTCAAGCCCCAGTTCGCTTTCCAGGTCGCGCTTGGTGCGCGCCCAATAGCGACGGAACTTGGCCATATTCAGGCTGATGGTTTTAATGGTTTCGGGCAGACGCTCGGGGCCTACCACCACAAGCATTACCAGGGCCAGCAGCAGAATTTCAGCAAAGCCAATGGAGAACATGGCCCGGCTCAGGCCGACTTGTCGGTTTCTTTTTCCCGCTCGGCTTGCTCGACTTGCTCGCCTTCAATTACGCGTTCCTGGTCGGCGCTTTCTTCTTTTTTGTCGTCGCCCATGGAGTCTTTGAAGCCCTTGATGGCGCCGCCCAGGTCAGACCCGATGTTGCGCATTTTCTTGGTGCCGAAGATCAGCATGACAATCACCAGAATGATTATCAGCTGCCAAATGCTAATTCCACCCAAACCCATTTCAGTTACCTCTTTGTTCGGGACGCTTTTTCGTCCAAACCTGACAAACCGAACCGTCGATCCAGTTCGGTCATAATATGCTCAACCGACAAACCCTCGTAGCAAAGCATCACCATGGTGTGAAACCAGAGGTCGGAAACTTCCGCCACCAGCGCATCCTTGTCGCCATCTTTCGCGGCAAGAATAGTTTCGGTGGCCTCTTCGCCCACCTTTTCCAGAATTTTGTTCAACCCCTTGTGGTAAAGCGAGGCCACATAGGACGAATCGGCGCTGGCGCCCTTGCGCTGCTCAAGCACCAGTTCCAGCGCATCCAGTGTGTCAGTTCTTGCCATACATCTGTTCCGGCGATTTAAGCACCGGCTCCACTTCGCGCCAGCCCTGTTCGGCCGGCTGACGATAGAAACAGGATTCTCTGCCGGTATGGCAGGCAATTCCACCCTTCTGTT
>CAKZNR010000135.1 GCA_937129725.1 uncultured Cellvibrionales bacterium
AGAGCGCAGTCCAGCGGTGTTAAAGCACCAAATAACCCCTGCTTGACAAGGGTCAATTATCTGCGGCTTTGGTGGCCTTTATGCATCTACCATAGCCAGGCCACGCAAGCGTTCGATGTCCAATATTTCCACTTCCTTGTTATCTACCCGAATGACCTCGGCTTTTTGCATACGGCTGAGAATGCGGCTCACGGTTTCGACAGTCAGGCCGAGGTAGTTGCTGATATCTCCGCGCGACATTGGCAAACGGAAACGCATGGAAGACTGGTTGCGCTGGGCAAAGCGCGTGGAAATGCTCAAAAATAGCGCTGCCATGCGCTCTTCAGCCGAATTTTTCGAAAGCAGCGTAATCAGCTCCTGTTCGGCAGTGATCTCGGAGCTCATCAGCTGGAAAAAGTGCTTTTGCAAGGACGAGATCTTCATACTCAAATCCTGCAAACGGTCGAAGGGAATTTCACAGATAGCGCCGGTTTCAAGCGCTATCGCAGTATTGGTGTGACGGCTTTGCGCAATGCCGTCCATGCCGAAAATTTCTCCGGGAAAATAGAAACCGGTGACCTGTTCGCGGCCGTCTGCCGTCGTGCGAATGGTCTTGAAGCACCCCAGTCGCACTGCATACACAGCCGAAAAAGCCTGGTCCTGGTGGTAAATCTGATGCCCTTTTTCAACCGGGCGTCCGCGCTGCACGATGTCTTCAAGGCGAGCCACTTCATCTGCCTCAAGCGCAATGGGTAGGCAGATGGTGTTCAGCCGGCAATCGCCACAGGATTTGGATGGCGAGTGATTACACTGCACGGCGGGGCGAACCTGGATGCGCTGTCCTTCCGCACTATTCATCTGATTACTACTCGTGAAGCGTCAGCGAGATTTTAACCCCGAAGCGCCCCTGCAAGCGAGTCAGATTGTTTTGGAAAACCGGACGGCGGAAGATTCACCCAGGTGTTGATCGAACAGCATGCAAATATTGCGCAACACCAGGCGACCTGCCTCGGTGATTCGAATTTGTGTATCGCCAAGCTCCACCAGGCCATCTTCTTCAAATTTCTTCAGCTGCTGCAGCTGCCCGGAAAAGTACCGATTAAAGTCGATACTGAAAGCCCTGTTCACGGCTCGCTTATCTAGGCGCAAGCGACAAATTAGCGTCTGAATCACATAGCGGCGCAGCTTGTCTTCTTCGCTTAGCCTGATACCGCGAATAATGGGAAGGCTGCCCTGCTCCATCATACTCACGTAGGCCTCGGGGTCGCGTTCATTCTGAACATAGAAATCGCCCACCTGGGAAATGGAAGAGGCTCCAAGCCCAACCAGGTCTTCCGCCAATGCACGTGAATAGCCCTGAAAATTGCGCTGCAAGCTACCCTCTCTCGCGGCCTTGCACAGCTCGTCATCCTTGCGCGCAAAGTGATCCATGCCGATGTGCTCGTAGCCGGCAGAAGTCAACCGCTCACCAATAGAAGCGTAGATGTCTATTCGCTCGGAAGGCTCGGGCAAATCCGACGCCAGGATTGCTCGTTGCGCCGGAAAGCGGTCCGGCATATGGGCGTAGTTGTAGCAGGCAATTCGATCCGGGCTCAGCTCTAAAACCTTGTCCAGAGTGTCTGAAATGCCCTGCTCGGTTTGCTTGGGAAGGCCATAGATCAAGTCGAAGTTGAGCGAGCTGAATTCAAAGCGACGCACGGCCCGGGTCAACCGTTCTACCATGGGAAATTCCTGACGCCGATTGATCGCACTCTGAACCTGGCTGTCAAAGTCCTGAATGCCCATGCTGAGCCGGTTGAATCCCAACCCTTTAAGCAACGCCAGTTTCGACTCATCGATCGAGCGTGGATCCAGCTCGATGCTGTAATCTCTGCTGCTACTGCCGTCCATATCAAAATGCGAAGAAATGGCATGCATCAGCTGTGTGATTTCGGCCGGCTCGAGATAGCTTGGTGTGCCACCACCCCAATGTAGTTGACGCACCCGGCGATGGCCATGAATCGCCGCAGCCTGCTCAATCTCGAGCAGCAGCGCATCTACATAGGCAGCTATTTTCCCTCTGTCGCGCGTAATGGTGCGATTGCAGCCACAGTAAAAGCAGGCCTTCTGGCAAAAGGGTATGTGCAGGTAAAGCGACACAGGCGTGATGCGTTGGCGAAGCTGCTCGAGATCCTCGAGATAGGCTGACACACCAAAATCACCGCGAAACAGATTGGCGGTTGGGTAGGAGGTGTAACGTGGCCCCGAAGTGCCGTACTTGTGCAGCACCTCGGTATCCCACATGAAGGCAGTCGACATAAAAACCTGCTGTAAACCCGAAACAATGTCAGGCAGGTTATCCAAGCGCGCTTTCCCGGCGATTGATTCAGGTCAACCGACTCGGGAGGAGCGCAAAAAAAGCAATCGTAATTCTGAGCTAAATCACTTTTCAGTGAGCCATGGAGGGCATGTCGTGGGCCATTTCCGGAGACAGCATTGCCAGCAAGGCTCGCAGCGGAAACCACAGCGTCC
>CAKZNR010000136.1 GCA_937129725.1 uncultured Cellvibrionales bacterium
GTCTGTCGAGCAGGCGGTGAAAGACTTTGGGGTTGGTTCCGGAAAACGCCCCTTCGACTGGAATGGCAAGGTAGACAACCTGCTTACGCCTCGCGCGCTGCAAAAAGAACTGGGCACGCTGAAAAACCTGTCGGTAGACGACTACATAGCCCGAGTGCTCGAGCCCGCCGAGTCAACCGGGCTGGTTAGCGCGCGCAACGTGGTGCGCATGTTCAACGGCAAAACCTACAACGAGGTCGACATGGGCCCGCTGTACGCGGTGGAAATTGCCATGAGCACGCCCAAGGGCAGCCGCCGCATTGGCATTATTGCGCAGAACCGCAGTGTGGCCAATGGCGTGTGGAAACCCGAGCACCACCTGGAAGCCGCGCGCCTGGTGCGCATTTTCAACCGCCGCAACATTCCCATTGTGACCTTTATGGACACCCCGGGGGCCGATGCCGGCGCCGAGGCCAACGAGCACAACCAGGCCCACAGTATTTCTCGCCTGATTGCCGAGATGACCAACACCCACGTGCCCACCGTGGGCATTGTTTACGGCCTGGGCTATTCCGGCGGTGCCATTCCGTTGGCGGCCACCAATATTCTGCTGTCGGTGCGCAGCGGCGTGTTCAATACCATTCAGCCCAAGGGCCTGGCCGGCATTGCACGCCAGTACAAACTGAGCTGGCAGGAATGCGCCCGCTACGTGGGCATCAGCCCGGCAGAGCTCACTTCACGCGGGGTTATCGACGGCGTAATAGATTGGCGCCCGGCCGACGCCAGCATTGGCATCGAGCCCTTGGTGAACGCCATTATCAGCAGCATTTTTGCCATTGAGGCCGTGTGCGAGAAAGCGGTAGAGAACGAAGCGCAGTACTTCGACGACTACCGCGAACAGGTGGGCCGCTTCCTGAACCCCGACGAAAGCCTGCGCCGCCTGCAGAAGGTTTCCAACTTTTACGTGGAAGACTTTGCCACCGAATATCCCAACGTATTCGCCCACGCCTGCCGCCACCTGCGCTACATGGCCATGCGCACCCGCATTAGCTCGTCGACGGTAGACGCCTACGGCCGGCTGGCGCAAACCGAAATTCCCCAGGGCGACCTGGCCGCGCGCGAACAAAAAGCACGCGAAGACGCCTTTACCCAGTGGTACGAAGATCCGGAAAAACTGGTTTACCAGGACGACCTGTTCAAGGCCTGGAAAAGCTTCAAAGAAAAGCGCAACGAGCTTTCCAACGAGCGCGGCCGCTTTACCACCCTGCTGTTGGGCGACCCACAGAAAAACTTCGAAGACTCGCGCAACTCGCTGTGTTTTCGCATAACGCTGTATCTGTACAACCGCTGGAAAGCCGACGGCGAATACAATTTCGTAAAGCTGGCGCAGCTGGTGCGCGATTCCGACAGTGGCTCGCCACGCATATACGACAAGGCCGATACCGACATCACCCTGTCGGAAATTCTGTTCCACGGCGACTTGCGCAGCCACTTTTTGGCGCAGTTTGAAAACATTCTTATTTTCAACGCCCTTTACAACACCATTATTGCCAACTTTGGCGACATTGCCGCGGAAACGCGCGAGTTCCACACCCTTAGCGCCGAGTCGCTGAAGCGCATTCTCGACAGCTCGATTGAAACCGCCACCAGGGAAGTAACTGAAGGCACCGACAGCGGTAACAAGGAAGCTCAGTTTGCCAACTGGCTGGGAGAGTTTGTGGGCTACCGCAAGCGCGGTGAGTTCCTTAAAGAGGTAGAAGAGTGGAAACGGGTTATTTACCCGCGTTTGTCCGAATCCCTGCTGGTGCTAATTACCTTCTTTTTTGAAGACCTGGTGCCCGAGTACCTTGACAGCCAGCTGAAAGGCAAAAGTTACGAAGGCCGCATCAACCCGGTTCGCATAGGCAAGCGCAAGGATTTCTGGAACCAGCTGAACATTGCCTACCGCGACCTGCTGGTGCAGAAAACCCTGGACACCCTGAAGCGCAAGAAGCTGTCTACCGTAGACGCTTTCAAAGACAGGTTCTTCAAGGAATTCAAAGAAACCAACGCCGACCTGATGACGTCCGACCCGGTGTCTTTCCCGGGCTTTCGCCTGTCGATTGAAAAGGCATTAAACAACGGGGTAACCCCCTGTGGCGTAGTGACCGGTATTGGCAAACTGAACACAGAAGGCTCGCCGAGTGTGGGCGTGGTGATTTCCAACGTGCTGTTCCAGGCCGGTGCCTACGACATGGCCAGTGCCGAGAAAATGTGCGACCTGATGACCGAATGTGCCGAGCGCCGCCTGCCGCTGGTGTGTTTTGTATCGTCCGGCGGTATGCAAACCAAGGAAGGCGCCAACGCTTTGTTCAGCATGTCTATTGTGAACGACCGCATTACCCGCTTTATTGTGGAAACCGGCCTGCCGGTGGTGGTGTTCGGCTTTGGTGACTGTACCGGCGGTTCGCAGGCCAGCTTTGTTACCCACCCGCTGGTGCAAACCTATTACTTCAGCGGTACCGACATGCCCTTTGCCGGCCGTGTGGTGGTGCCCTCCTTCCTGCCCAGTATGTGCACCGTGTCGAACTATCTGGCGAAAAACCCGGGCAGTATGCACGGCCTGGTGGAGCACCCCTTCGCGCCCGACCTGGACGAGCAGCTGCGCACCATTGACCCGGACATTCTGACGCCCAAAGAAAGCGTGGAAGACGTGCTTGAGCGCGCCCTGTCGGGCCGGGTGGAAACTCAGCAGGTGCAAGACAGCGAACCGGTTGCCGCGCGCGACCTGCTGCGCCCCATTGAAACCATTTTGATTCACGCGCGCGGTTGCACCGCGGCCAAGCTGATTCGCGTGGCCAAGAAGCTGAACAAGAAAGTGTTGCTGGTGCAGTCGGACCCGGATATGGGCAGCGCGCCAGCCGGCATGCT
>CAKZNR010000137.1 GCA_937129725.1 uncultured Cellvibrionales bacterium
GGCGACCAGCCCGAGCCGGTGATGTCATTCATGGGCTCAACCGACATGCACCCGCGCCAGGTGTGCTGCTGGATTACCCATACCAACGAAAAAACCCACGATGCCATTCGCGGTGGCCTCGACCGGTCGCCCATGTATTCCGGAGTTATCGAGGGTATCGGCCCGCGTTACTGCCCGTCGATTGAAGACAAAATCATGCGTTTTGCCGACAAGGATTCGCACCAGGTATTCATCGAGCCGGAAGGGTTGGGTACCAACGAGCTGTATCCAAACGGCATTTCAACCAGCCTGCCTTTCGATGTGCAGCTTGAGCTTGTGCACAGCATTAAGGGGTTTGAAAACGCCCATATCACGCGCCCCGGCTATGCTATCGAATACGATTTTTTTGACCCGCGCGACCTGAAAAGCTCGCTGGAAACCAAGGTGATTCCCGGCCTGTTTTTTGCCGGCCAAATCAACGGCACCACCGGTTACGAAGAGGCTGCCGCCCAGGGCATGCTGGCTGGCATCAACGCCGTGCTGTTGGGCCGGCAACAAGAAGCCTGGTGTCCGGGTCGCGACGAGGCCTACCTGGGTGTTTTGGTAGACGACCTGGTCACCCTGGGCACCAAAGAGCCCTATCGCATGTTTACCAGCCGCGCCGAGCACCGTCTGAAGCTGCGCGAAGACAACGCCGACCAACGCCTCACGCCCATGGCGCGCAAGCTGGGCCTGGTTAGCGACGAGCGCTGGGCATTCTTCGAGCAAAAGCAGTTGCTGCAGCAGGAAGAAACCGGGCGCCTGAAAAACACCTGGGTACAACCCGGCACGGCGCAAGCCGAGCAGGTGGAATACTGGACGGGCCAAAAACTGAATCGCGAATACAGCCTGTTCGACTTGCTAAAACGCCCGCAACTGGATTACTCGCGCCTTTGCGAGCTAACCGGCAGCCAGCCGGTGGGCAGCGGTGCCGGCGAACAAATAGAAATTAGCGCCAAGTACGCCGGTTATATCGACCGCCAGTCGGAAGAGGTAGAGCGGCTCAAGCGCAACGAGCAAACGGCGATACCGGAAAACTTCGACTACGGCCAGGTTCAGGGCCTGTCGAAGGAAGTGGAACAAAAACTGGAATCTACCCGGCCGCAAACCATCGGCCAGGCATCTCGTATACCCGGGGTTACGCCGGCAGCGGTTTCCCTGTTGCTGGTTTACCTGAAGCGTCGCCAGATACTGGACAAAACAGCTTGAAGAACCCGCGTGCCTCGCTGCTTCGTGACGGAGTCGGGCAGTTGGGCCTCAAGCTGGAACCCGCCCAGTTCGACCAGCTACTGCAATACCTAGACTATATGCACGAGTGGAACCAGCGCATCAACCTGACTGCCATCAAGGATCCGCGCGAGCAGGTAATCAAGCATCTGTTGGACTCCCTGGCAGTGGCGCCCTACCTGCAAAGCAGCCCTTTGCTGGATGTGGGCACCGGCGCCGGCCTGCCCGGGGTGCCATTGGCTATTGTTTTTGCGCAGCAAAAGTTTGTGTTGCTCGATTCCAATATCAAACGCATCAGCTTCATTCGCTTTGTTTCAACCCGGCTGAAACAGGCCAACCTGAAACTGGAAAGCAGCCGGGTAGAGCACTTTTTGCCAAGCCAGCCTTACTCGCAAATCATTAGCCGCGCTTTTGCCAGTCTGCAGCAGATGGTCGATAATGCAGAACACCTGCTGGCGCCCGATGGTCGAATGCTCGCCATGAAGGGCCGGTATCCCGAACAAGAAATAGCCAGCCTGCCCCCGGGTTGGGCCCTGCACGAAAGCCACCGGCTGCAGGTTCCCTTCCTGGACGATGAACGTCACCTGCTGGTACTAAAGAGAACTACGGCATGATCACCCTGGCTATAGCCAACCAGAAAGGCGGGGTAGGTAAAACTACCACCGCAGTCAATTTGGCCGCCGCCCTTGCCCGCAGTTACAAGCGCGTGTTGCTGGTTGATATGGATCCCCAGGGCAATGCGACAACGGCCAGCTCGCTGGACAAAAACAGCCTTGAAACCGGCACCCTCGAAGTGCTGATGAACGAGGTGCAAATAGAAGAAGCCACGCAAAAATCGGAGTCGGGTCGTTACGATATTCTGCCGGCCAATGGCGAACTCACCTCGGCCGAAGTAGAGCTGATCAATGAACTGATGCGCGAACAGCGGTTGAAGCATGCGCTTCTGCGGGTACAGGACGACTACGATTTTGCCATTATCGACTGCCCGCCATCGCTGAACATGCTTACCCTGAATGCGTTGGTGGCCGCCGACGGCGTTATTATTCCGGTGCAAACCGAATTCTTCGCCCTGGAAGGCTTGTCGGCGCTGGTGAAAACTATCAAGAAGGTGGGTAGTGTGGCCAATCCGCGGCTGCATATCGAAGGCATTGTGATGACCATGTACGACAGTCGCACCACCCTTACCAGCGACGTGGGCAAGCAGCTGGTTCAGTATTTTGGCGACCGGGTTTACAAAACAGCCATCCCCCGCAATGTTCGTTTGGCCGAGGCACCCAGCCACGGCCTGGCAATTTTCGACTACGATAAAGACTCCAAGGGCAGTATTGCCTACATGGGCCTGGCCGCTGAAGTAACGCGCCGCCTGAAACAGACCGCAAAGAAATAGATACTTATGTCAGCACGAAAACGTGGACTTGGAAGTGGGCTGGATACCCTGTTGGGGGTATCGCAGGAAATAGAACAAAGCCAGGAAGAAGCGGCTGAAAACCGCGCCGCCGGGCACCAACTGGAAACACTTCCGGTCGAGCATATCACCCGTGGGCAATATCAGCCGCGGCGCTACTTCGACGAAGACGGCCTGAAAGAACTGGCCGAATCCATCCGCCAACAGGGCCTACTGCAACCCATCGTGGTTCGCGAGCTGGGCAAAGACAAGTACGAAATTGTTGCCGGCGAGCGCCGTTGGAGAGCCAGCCAGCTGGCCGGGCTGGACCGTATACCGGTTATTGTTAAACAGCTGGACGACGAGTCCACCATGGCGGTGGCGCTCATCGAAAACCTGCAGCGCGAAGACCTCAACCCGATGGAAGAGGCCTATGCCCTGTCGCGCCTGAAAGAAGAGTTTGGGCTAACCCACGAGCAGGTTGCCAAGGCGGTGGGTAAATCGCGACCGGCGGTATCCAACTTCTTGCGCCTCACCAGCCTCAGCGAGCCGGTTCGGCAAATGGTTGAGAATACCGACCTCGACATGGGGCACGCACGCGCCCTGTTGGCGCTGGAAGGCAAGGACCAACTGTCGGCTGCCCGCGCCATCATTGAAAAACAAATGTCGGCGCGTCAGGCCGAAGAGCTGGTTCGTGGCTGGGGTAAAAAAGCCACTGGCAAGAAAAAGCAGGCGGCCAAGGCCGACCCGGATGTTCAGCGCCTGCAGCAGAACCTGTCGGAAAAGCTGGGGGCAGAGGTTCAAATTCAGGCCGGTGCCACAGGGCGCGGCAAGCTGGTGATCAAGTACAACTCCAACGATGAGCTGGAAGGTATCCTGAAGCACATCCGCTAGTTTTGCTCAGGGCTTGCCCCCGCAAGAACCGGCCCGGCAACCCGGCTGAAAAGAATCCGATTGGTGCGGCGCACCTTAATGTGCAAGTCGTAAGCTATTGCCGCGCCCAATCGGTTGAAGATTACGCCCTGTATCCCTATAATCGCGAGCCCGAACCGAGGACGGCAAACCGCCTTTTGGTATTCCAAAAAGCCAGCCGTGTGAAGAGGACGTGAGCTATAACCTTCGGGCAGTTCATCAATACGCTGTCATTCTGGTGTCATCCTCCCTGGTCGGTGTTGGTTTGGTTGCCTTGTTATGGGGTGCCACATCGGCTCTGGCATTTGGCTTCGGAACATTAGTTATGCTGCTGCCGCAGCTTTTTTTTGTGTACCGGGTTTTTGCAGTTTCCGGTTCTGGTGCAAAAGCCGCGGCAACAGACGCGCATCTGGCGTTTTTAACCCTGATGCGTACAGAGGGCACGAAGTTCATTTTGGTTGTGGTGGCGTTCGCATTGGTGTTCAGTTTGCGGCCCGACCTCCCCGCAATGGCAGTATTTGCAGGCGCTATCTGGATGATGCTGGTTACCACTTACAGCAATATCAGGTTCGCCGAATCATTCGTGCAACAGGATGGCTACCCGGTTGAAACCGGGAACGATAGTTCAAGAGACAACAACGGCGATTGAATGGCGACTGAAACTGAAACCGTAGACACAGCCTATTACATCCAGCATCACCTTCAGAATCTGGTTTATGGCAAATTGCCCGCCGGTTACGAGCGCAATTACGAAGGCCATGTTGAAGTGCTCGACGAAGCCAAGTGGACCTGGGCGCACGGCGCCGAAGATGTTGCCGCGATGGGCTTTAACGCCGTTCATGTCGACAGCCTGGCCTGGTCGTTTGGCCTGGGCGTTCTGTTTTGCCTGCTGTTTGCCTCGGTGGCCCGCAAGGCCTCAACCGGAGTTCCTGGAAAACTGCAGAATCTGGTGGAAGTGTTTGTCGAGTTTACCCAGAACAACGTGCGCGACACCTTCCACGGCCGCAATCCGGTAATTGCCCCGCTGGCACTTACGGTGTTTGTCTGGGTGCTGCTAATGAATATGCTGAAGCTGATTCCGGTCGACCTGGTTCCCGAAATCATGAAGCTGTTCGGTGTGGAGTATCAAAAAATCGTGCCCTCCACCGACCCGAACATCACCCTGGCCATGTCTTTCGGTGTGTTCTTCCTTATTATTTACTACTCCATCAAGGTGAAAGGCATTGGCGGTTTTGCCAAAGAGCTCAGTCTCCAGCCATTCAACCACTGGGCCTTCATCCCCTTTAACCTGCTTCTCGAAACCATTGCCCTGATCGCCAAACCGATCAGCATGGGTCTTCGATTGTTCGGCAACATGTATGCCGGCGAAATCATCTTCATCCTCATCGCCACCATGTTTATGGGTAGTTTGGCGTTGGGAGTGTTTGGCGGCCTGCTGCAAGTAAGCTGGGCCATTTTCCACCTTCTCGTGATCCCGCTTCAGGCATTCATCTTCATGGTCTTGACCCTGGTGTACCTGAGCATGGCCCACGAGGACCACTAACAAGTTTTTTAATCATCGATCTTTCTTTAAGGAGATAAAAATGGAACTGGTATACATTGCGGCAGCAATCATGATCGGTCTGGGCGGCATCGGTGCCGCGATTGGTATGGGCCTTCTGGGTGGCCGCCTGCTGGAGAGCACTGCTCGTCAGCCGGAACTGGCTCCCATGCTTCAAACCAAAATGTTCATTCTGGCCGGCCTGATTGACGCCGTGCCCATTATTGGCGTTGGTATCGCCATGTACCTCATCTTCGTGGTAGCGGCCTAAGGCAACTGCGGTCCTTTACCTAAAATCGCCTTATTAAGAGGGAGACGGTGTGAGTATTAACTTCACCCTGGTTGGCCAGATGGTTTTCTTCATCGTATTCGTGCTGTTTTGCATGAAATATGTCTGGCCGCCTATCACTCAAGCCATGAAAGAGCGCGCCGACAAGATCGCCGACGGCCTTGCCGCCGCCGATCGCGCCGAGCACGACCTGGAAATGGCTAAAGAGCGAGCCAGCGAGCAACTTAAAGAAGCCAAGGCCGAGGCGGCCAAAATCATCGAGCAAGCCAAGAAGCGTGGCGACCAGATGGTTGAGGATGCCAAGCGGAAAGCCCAGGAAGAGGCCGAGCGCGTTCGCGTTGCAGCCGAATCCGAGGTAGAGCAGCAGGTGGCCAAGGCCCGCGAGGAATTGCGTTCCCAGGTTGCCGCGCTGGCTGTCAGCGGTGCCGAGCGTATTCTCGGCGACACAGTTGATGCATCAAAGCACAGCGCGATGCTCGACAAGTTGTCGGCGGAACTCTAGGCGGGAGCTGGCATGGCAGAACTCAAAACACTGGCCAGACCTTACGCCCGGGCGGCATTTGAATACGCCGACGAGCAGGGCAAACTGGCCGAATGGGATCAGGCTCTGGCAGACCTGGCTGGCGTATGTAGCGAGCCACGGGTTGCCGAGCGGTTAAATGATCCGGCCTGGTCTGCCGAACAGCGAGCCGAGCTGGTTTGTGAATTGCTTGGCGATGGCCTGCCCAGCGGCATGGTCAATTTCGTGCACAGCATGTCTGGCCAGAAACGACTCGGCCTGGCCGCCGATGTGGCCAGCCTGTTCCGCGACATGAAAGCGCAACGCGAACAAACAGTAGACGTGGTTGTGCAGTCTGCCTACGAACTGAGCGACGCGCAGAAAACCCAACTTGAAACCACCCTGAAAAAGACGCTGGAACGGCAGGTAGATCTCACCTGCGAAGTTGACAGCAACCTGATCGGCGGTGTGTTCATCAACGCCAACGACACGGTGATCGACGCCAGTGTTCGCGGACGTTTGGCCAAACTGGCCGAATCTTTGAATTCCTGAGGAATAGATAGATGCAGCAACTCAACCCCTCCGAAATCAGCGAGATTATCAAGAAGCGCATCGACTCGCTAGATGTGAAAAGCGAGGCCAAGAACGAAGGCACGGTTGTCTCCGTTCAAGACGGTATTGTGCGTATTCACGGTCTTGCCGATGTAATGTACGGCGAGATGATCGAATTTGACGGTGGCCTGGTGGGCATGGCACTGAACCTCGAGCGCGACTCGGTTGGTGCGGTGGTACTGGGCGACTACCTTGGGCTGTCGGAAGGCACCAAGGCGCGTTGCACCGGCCGCATTCTGGAAGTACCGGTGGGTCCGGAACTGGAAGGCCGCGTGGTGGATGCACTGGGCAACCCCATTGACGGCAAAGGCGCACTGAACACCAGCCTCACCGATGCATTGGAAAAAGTGGCCCCGGGCGTTATTCAGCGCAAGTCGGTCGACCAACCCATGCAAACGGGTTTGAAGGCAATCGACTCGATGGTTCCCATCGGTCGCGGCCAGCGTGAGCTGATTATTGGCGACCGCCAGATTGGTAAAACGGCCGTGGCCATCGATACCATCATCAACCAGAAAGATACCGGCGTTAAGTGTATCTACGTTGCCATTGGCCAGAAGAACTCAACCGTTGCCAACATTGTGCGCAAATTGGAAGAGCACGGCGCCATGGACCATACCATTGTGGTTGCCGCCAACGCTTCCGACCCGGCATCCATGCAGTTCCTGGCGCCTTACGCCGGCTGCACCATGGGCGAGTACTACCGCGACCGCGGCCAGGATGCCCTGATTATTTATGACGACCTTACCAAGCAGGCCTGGGCTTATCGCCAGATCTCCCTGCTGCTGCGTCGTCCGCCCGGCCGTGAAGCCTACCCGGGTGACGTGTTTTATCTGCACAGCCGTCTGCTTGAGCGTGCTTCGCGCGTGAACGCCGACTACGTCGAGAAGTTCACCAACGGCGAAGTAAAAGGCCAAACCGGTTCATTGACCGCCCTGCCTATTATTGAAACCCAGGCAGGCGACGTATCGGCCTTTGTACCCACCAACGTGATTTCCATCACCGACGGTCAGATCTTCCTCGAGTCCGACCTGTTCAACTCGGGTATTCGCCCGGCCATGAATGCCGGTCTGTCGGTATCCCGTGTAGGTGGTGCGGCGCAAACCAAAATCATCAAGAAGCTGGGCGGCGGTATTCGACTTGCGCTGGCCCAGTACCGAGAGCTGGCAGCCTTTGCCCAGTTCGCGTCCGACCTCGATGAAGCTACCCGCGCACAGCTCGAGCACGGCCAGGCCGTTACCGAACTGATGAAGCAGGCCCAGTATCAGCCGCTGAACGTGGCCGAGATGGGTACCGTGCTGTACGCCGCCAACTCCGGCTTCCTGAAGGATATGGAGCTGAACAAAATCGGTGATTTCGAAGCCGCCTTGTTGAGCTACATGAACAGCGAACACGCTGACCTGATGAGCCAGATCAACGAGAAGGGCGACTGGAACGACGACATCGAAGCCAGCCTGAGGGCGGCACTCGAAAAGTTCCAAGAAACCCAGACTTACTGATCGGAGCTAACTGATGGCAGTCGGGAAAGAGGTACGCACCAAGATCAATTCGATCAAGTCCACGCAGAAGATCACTTCGGCGATGGAAATGGTGGCGGCCAGCAAAATGCGACGTGCGACCGACCGCATGGCCCTGGGCAAACCATACGCCCAGAGCATTCGGGCGGTAATTGGCCATATCGCCAACGCAACCAGCGAATACCGTCACCGTTACATGATGGAGCGCGAGGTTAAAAACGTTGGCTTTATCGTGGTAGCCAGCGACCGCGGTTTGTGTGGCGGCCTCAACGTTAACCTGTTCAAGCAGGTGATTCGTGAAGCCAGGCAAAACAGCGAGCAGGAAGTGGGCGTGAAATTCTGCGCCGTGGGTGCCAAGGCCATCGCCTTTTTCAACAACTATGGCGGTGATGTACTGGCTGCCGTGCGCGACCTGGGCGATGCCCCGGGCGCAGCCGATCTGGTAGGCAACGTCAAGGTGATGCTGGACGCGTTCGACAACGGCGAAATTGACCGTTTGTATCTAGCCAGCAACGAGTTTGTGAACACCATGACCCAGAAGCCGGGGGTTAGCCAGCTGTTGCCACTGCAGCCCACCGAAGAGGAAGCGCTGCAGTTCCACTGGGACTACATTTACGAGCCCGCCGAGCCGGGTGAAATTCTGGAAGGCCTGCTGGTTCGTTACGTTGAATCGCAGGTGTACCAGTCTGTAGTGGAAAACAAGGCATGCGAAATGGCGGCGCGAATGATTGCCATGAAGAATGCCACCGACAACGCCGGCAAGATCATCGACGACCTTGAGTTGCTGTACAACAAGGCCCGTCAGGCGGCAATTACGCAAGAGCTTTCAGAGATCGTTAGTGGTGCCGCGGCCGTTTAGTGCCAGCGAACCAGTTAAACAGTTTAGCTAAAAGAATTTTGAAGAGGATTGTTAAATGAGTAGCGGACGTATCGTTCAAATTATCGGCGCCGTGGTAGACGTGGAGTTTCCCCGCGATGCCGTGCCCAAGGTATACGACGCCCTGACAGTGGACAGCACCGAGCTGACACTGGAAGTTCAGCAACAGCTGGGTGACGGCGTGGTTCGCGCTATTGCCATGGGTTCTTCCGAGGGCCTCAGCCGTGGTATTGCCGTAACCAATACAGGTGCAGCCATTCAGGTTCCCGTGGGTGAAGCCACGCTGGGCCGCATTATGGACGTTCTGGGCAACCCGGTAGACGAAGCCGGCCCCATCGCTACTGAAGAGCGAGCCGGTATTCACCGCAAGCCGCCCGCCTATGCCGACCAGTCTCCCAGCATCGAAATTCTGGAAACCGGTATTAAGGTAATCGACCTGATTATGCCCATCGCCAAAGGCGGTAAAGTGGGCCTGTTCGGCGGCGCGGGTGTAGGTAAAACCGTTACCCTGATGGAACTGATCAACAACATCGCAAAGGCGCACTCGGGCTTGTCTGTGTTCGCCGGTGTGGGTGAGCGTACCCGGGAAGGTAACGACTTCTACTACGAAATGAAGGAGTCCAACGTACTCGACAAAGTGGCCATGCTGTACGGCCAGATGAACGAGCCGCCCGGCAACCGTTTGCGTGTTGCCCTGTCGGGTTTGACCATCGCCGAGAACTTCCGTGACGAAGGCCGTGACGTACTGATGTTCGTTGACAACATCTACCGTTACACCCTGGCCGGTACCGAAGTGTCGGCACTGCTGGGCCGTATGCCTTCAGCGGTAGGTTACCAGCCGACTTTGGCGGAAGAGATGGGCGCCCTGCAAGAGCGTATTACTTCCACTCGCAATGGTTCTATTACCTCCTTCCAGGCGGTATACGTGCCCGCGGATGACTTGACCGATCCCTCGCCTGCCACCACCTTTGCTCACCTGGATGCAACCCTGGTACTAAGCCGACAAATCGCCGAGCTGGGTATTTACCCCGCGGTAGATCCTCTGGATTCAACCTCGCGGCTGCTTGATCCGCTGGTAATCGGTGGCGACCACTACGAAACAGCCCGTGGCGTTCAGGCGGTGCTGCAGCGCTATAAAGAGCTGCGCGACATTATTGCCATTCTGGGTATGGACGAACTGTCTGAAGAAGACAAACAAACCGTTGCCCGCGCGCGTAAAATTCAGCGCTTCCTGTCGCAGCCCTTCCACGTGGCCGAAGTATTCACCGGCTCGCCCGGTAAGTACGTGTCGCTTAACGACACCATCGCCGGCTTTAAAGGCATTCTTGATGGCGAATACGACGAGCTTCCCGAGCAGGCCTTCTACATGGTTGGCTCTATCGAAGAAGTGGTCGAAAAAGCCCAGGGCATGAAATAAGAGGCTAAAGCATGGCCATGACTGTTCATTGTGACATAGTCAGCTCGGAAGAGTCCGTTTTCAGCGGGCTCATCGTTAGCCTGACAGCAACCGGTGCCGAAGGCGAACTGGGTGTTCAGTACGGCCACGCGGCCCTGCTGACCCCGCTGATGCCCGGCCCGGTTGAACTGGTAACCCAGGGTGGCGAACGCGAAGTAATCTTCGTGCGCGGCGGCTTCCTGGAAGTGCAACCCAACCACATCACCATTCTGGCCGATACCGCCATGCGGGCCGAAGACCTCGACTCTGCCGCGGCCGAGCAAGCGCGCAAGGAAGCCCTGCAGAATATCGAAAACCAGGCTGGCGAAATGGAATACGGGCGCGCATCTTCCGAATTGGCCGAGGCAGCTGCCCAGCTGATGACGCTGCAAAAAATGCGCAAGAAATTGGGCGGCGACTGATCAAGCCAGCCGGCCAAACAAAAGGCGACCAGTGGGTCGCCTTTTTTGTGCCCGAAGAAGAAGTGTCTGACCCGCACGTGGGAAGTGTCTGACCCCGTCAGGGGTCAGATGCTGGAGGTCGCGCCCTATAGCCCCAACTGCTCCTGAACAAACTCATCCACCGCTGCAAAAATTTGCTCGCGGGTGGTTAGCGAATACCCCTGTAAATAGTTGTTGGAGATATCCAGCCACTGGTAGGGCTTGTCTTCTTCATCCAGCTTTTCCATATAGGTATCAATCTCGCCGCCGCCGCGATAAATCTCCGGCGTTTCCGAATCGTGTACCAGTAACAGCGGCGCTTGCACACCCTCGTAATTGTCCAGCGGCGACATGTCATTCAGCATGGCATTGCGCTCGGTGAAGAAACGGCGATATCGATTCCAGTAAAAATTGGCCAGGTAGTAGTCTTTCTCCCGCAACTCGGCCTGGGTGTACCTGGGGTCGGGATAGTAGTCGGTAAAGTTGTCCAGAATCACATAGCGCAATTCCAGAATCAGGTCGGCCAGCTTCACATAGGGCGAAATACCTATGGCGCAGCTAATATCTTCGCCCAGCTGGTTGGCCACCATTAGGCTGGCATTGGCGCCAAACTGGTTGCCCAGCAGGCACAGCCTGTCTTCATCGGCAATGCCCTGCTCAATAGCCCAGTTCACCGCATCGGCTAAGCGTTGGTTTTGTTCCGGTATCCACTTTTCGGGTGTACCGGCAAACAGCCGTTCCATGCTGTGCCAGTCGGTATCTACTGCGTCCAGCATGGTAACCGAGCGCGTATTCAGACCGCCGATGTCTACCGCCAACACCGCGGCGCTGCGGCTGGCCAGCATGTGCGCCATGGGGTCGAAGGCGTAGTTGTCCTCAAAGCCACTGCCCAGCCCGGCCATCACAACCATGGGCGTATCGCCCAGCTCCTGCCCGGCCTGCCTGTACAGAATGGCCTCGATCGTTTCGCCGTTGCTACCGCTAATCCAGCGGGTGCTGGCCTGTATCGGTGCTTGCTCAGCCAAAGCCGGAACGCGCGGCAACAGCGGCCGCAGCTCGCCGGTTTTAATGTTGCCCAGCAGCCAGGTTCCGCGGTTGTCCGGGGCGGTTGCCAGCACCAGGTAGTCGCCGGTTTCGGAATTAACCTGCGTCAGGCGAAGGCTGTTACCTGGCAGGGCCGGCTGCAACTGTTGCATCAGGCTGGCCCAGCTCCCACTCCACAATACCGTGGCGCGCTCGCTCTCGAAGTTGAAGCCTACCGCTGCGCCGCTGCCGCTGTCTTTCAGAAGCTCACCCTGCAGGTGGCGCGCCGGGTCGTGTACCAGTAACTGGGCCTGGGGCGTACCGCTGGCCATATTGACCTGAAACAGGCTGCGTTTGCCTTCGTGCTGCTTATAGGCCAGGAACAGGTTTGGATCGGCAGTAAAACCCACCGGCCATAAATAGTTGGGGTCGAGCGCGTCGTACTTGGCAATGCGCTCGTAGCCGTTCTCGCCTAGGGGCCGGTAGTCCACCTCGATGTCGTCTTCAAAATTTATGCGAATGCGCACATCCTGGTTGGCGTCGGTAATCCATAGGGTTTCCTGCTCTTCGTCCTGCTGGTCGATGGCGCGCTCGAAGGTACCAATTCGGTACAGTCCGCGGTCGTTTTCACCCAGGGTGGTTAGCAGGTAGCCCGGCTCGTCACGCAAAATATCCACAACAGGCCCAAAATCCAGCTCGCGAACCTCGCCGCTGCCATCGATGGCAATAATCTCGTTTCGGTAGAAGTAGTTGTCCGGGTGGAAGTACTGCAACAGCAAGTGATTGTTATCCACCCAGAAGATCTTCTGAATCTCGTAAAAGTCGATGGCGCGGGTAGCGGCTGCGGTGGTGGAGTTGTCGGCGCGGTTAATCACATTGATCTGAACCGCCCGACCCATGTCGCTAACGTAGTTCGACCAGACGGCAATTTTGCTGCCGTCGGGCGACAACAGTATCTGGTTCGACTCGGCGAAGCGGGCGTAGGTTTCGGCCGGAATCTGCTGGGCAGAAACTGAAAATGAAAATGAAAAAGCGCAGATGAGTACAGCGCTGAAGAGTGAGCGCATTCCTTTGTCCCCCGACATGGGTGTTCCCCCGGTAAATTTTTAGTATTTCACTATAGGTTAACGCGCTGCCGGCGCATAGGTTGACCCGGGAGGGTTTACAAAACTGCGGGGAAAAAGCATCTGACCCCCGCTTCGCGGGGAGTCAGACACTTGATGCTGGAGGCATCAACTCGCATTGGGAAAGTGTCTGACCCCATTAGGGGTCAGATGCTGGAGGCAACAACTTGCATTGGGGAAGTGTCTGACCCTGTCAGGGGTCAGATGCTGGAGCCCCAGCTAGTCAAAGCGATAATCCAGCCCCAGCCAAACAGCACGCGAAGTGCCGTAAATGCGCTTGCCCACAGCAATGTCGGAACCCATCACCCGGTTCACACCGGCCAGGTGCGGCTGGTGGGCCTTGTCCAACAGGTTGTCTACCCGGGCGGTAAGGCCCAGAGCAGGCGAGAATTGCCAGCTGGCGCCCAGATTAACCAGGCCATAGCCAGCCGATGCGGTTTCGCCGTTGTAGCCGGAAACTCGCTTCTGCGAGGCCACCAACTCCAGTTCCGCCGCCAGGCTAACGCGGCCAAGCTGGTGTGTAACCGAAGTAAGCATGCGGTCGGGAGCCTAGCGGTACAGGTTATCCGAGTCATCGGCCAGTTCGCCGCGGTTGGTGCTTAGGCTGCCGCCAAGCCGGGTTGCGCCCAGGTTGGCGCTCCAGTGCAGATCGAGGCCGCTAATGGTTGCGTCCTGGTTGGTGAACTGCAGTGCGCCGGCGCCCGACATCATGTTTGAAACCATGTTGGCGGTCATGTTGGTGCTGGGCGTGCCCTGAATGTAATCCTGCACATCGCGATAGTAAATTCGCGGCGACAGGCTGAAGCGGCCCATATTCCAGTCGGCTCCCAGTACCAGTTCGTTGTTGCGCTCGGCCTTCAAATTCAGATTGCCCACATAGCTGCGGCCGTCCGCCAGGCCCCCAGTTGCCTGCATTGGCAGCCAGAGGTAAAGCTCTTGGTAAGAGGGCGCACGGGCGCGCGAACCCGCCTGCGCAATCAGTTGCAGCCCATTGCCGGCGGCAAAACGCAGCCCGGTTACCAGGTCGAGGTTACTGTACTCCAGCGACCGGTCGGCACTGTTAAAGGCCGCGGCCAGGCTGTTGGCGTTGGTAGCCATCATGCCCATCATGCCGGTAGCGGCTACGGCGCCGGCGCTTGTTGTTACGCGATCTGCACGCAGCCCAATCGACCAGACCAGTTCGCCCTCTGTGTTTTCCAGTTCCACAAAGGCGCCGCTGCCGTCACGCTGGTTTTCGTTGAAATTGTGCACCGAAAACATGGCCATATTGGGGTTGGTAATTTGCGCATCGTGAACCGAGTTGCGCTGGTCGATGCCCAGGGTCAGTTGCAGGTTATCAAGGCGGGTGCTGGCAACCAGCTTGGCGGAGTTCGATTGCCCAGTGGCATGGGTTTGGCGGTACATCATGGCATTGGCGGGCGCGGTGCGCAGGCCAAAGTTGTCCATCCAGTGGTCTACGTCGTTTACCGAAAAGCTGCCTTTCAGATTCCAGCCAGCCATTTCGGTTGCTAGCGAGGCGCCAAACAGGTCGGTATCGATTGAACGAATATCCATGGGCAGGGCGGGCGTGCCCGCATCGGTGGTATTGAGGCGGCCGGCAAATACCTCGGCCTGCATTTCGTCCAGTTGAACCGCATAACCCAGGTCGATGCGATCGCGCTGGAAGCGGCTGGGCAACAGGGTGCCGGCACTGGTTTCGTAGTCGTCGCCCTCGCCCGCTTCGGCTGTCAGGCTGAAACGCTGTTGCGCGTTGGCCAGGGTGAAGCGCCCGCCGGCACTGGCGGCATCGCCCGATTCACCAAAGCGGCCGGCCAGCCGGCCGTCCCACTGCCAGCTGTCGCCACTGCCAAAGCTACCGCGGTCGGTACGGGTAGCCACATGGCCGCCCATGGCCTCGGCGTGGCTAACTGACACAATGCCCCGTTCGAGGCTAACCGATTCGGTCATCAGTGGCGTGGCATAGCTCATGGGGGCGTCCATGGCGTTGGGGCCGCCTCCAACCACCGGCATGCCGTCCAGGCTAATGGCGATGCGGTCGCCGAACAGACCGCGGTATTGGGCAATGCCGGTTAGCACGCCATTGCGGTTTGCGCTGGCTCCGGGCAAACCATCCAGTGCGCGCGACGTGTCCAGCGTGGTAACCGGAAATGGCAGGGTGGCAATGGCCTGGCCGTCGGGCCGCTTGCCGGAAACCACCAGCTCGTCGGTGAGCCGGGTGTCCTGGGCGAGGCAGAAGCCGGCGGCGCAAAGCAGGCCGGCAGAGGTGAATAGGCGTGAAAACACGGGAGCTCCTTCAAATACAGCAATAGGGTTTTTTCAGGCGCGCATTTAAAGGGATTCGGCGCCGGGTTTGGCGCAAGTGCGACAATATGTATCAACTACACATGCGGAAGTGTCTTACCCCTACTTCGCGGGGAGTCAGACAGTGGCAATGTGGGAAGGGGCTGACCCCCGCTTCTCGGGGAGTCAGACC
>CAKZNR010000138.1 GCA_937129725.1 uncultured Cellvibrionales bacterium
CGACGGCTTTGAGCAACTACTTAAGGGTGCCCGGGAAATGGACGAACACTTTCGAACGACGCCCTGGCGTCGCAACCTGCCTGTGATCAGTGCCTTACTGGGCATATGGAACAGCAACTTTCGCAACTGCCAAAGCCAGGCCATTATTCCCTACTGCGAGCGGCTCGGCTTGCTGCCGGACTACCTGCAACAACTGGACATGGAGAGTAACGGCAAGCAAACCCAGCGCGATGGCCAGCCGGTTTCCTACGCCACCGGAGCGGTGCTCTGGGGACAAACCGGTACCAATGGGCAGCATGCATTCTTTCAGCTGTTGCATCAGGGTACCCAGGCCGTACCGGTGGAATTTATTGCGGCCCGCGAGGACAGCCTGAGCGACCCCGAACATCACCGGGTTCTTCTGGCCAATATGATTGCCCAGGGGCAGGCGCTAATGCAGGGGCAGCGCTCGAACGATCCACACCGGAGCTACCCGGGCAATCGACCATCAACCACCATGCTGCTTGCAAAGCTGGATCCTTACCATCTGGGCGCTCTGATCGCGTTCCACGAACACCGGGTGTTTACCCAGGGCATCATCTGGAACATCAACTCATTCGACCAGTGGGGTGTAGAGCTGGGTAAGAAAATTGCCGGCCAGCTGCTGTCCGGTAGTGATGAAGTAACCGACCCGAGTACCGCCAACCTGCTGAAGCAAGCCGGCATTTGGGCCGGAGAATAGGAGGGGTTCGACACAAAAAACCCGGCAGATGCCGGGTTTTTTATATTCTCAATCGAGCTGTTCGAGAATCTTATTGTAGGTCTCACTGGGGCGCATGGCCGCCATTGCCTTGTCGAAGTCGGGATAGTAATACCCTCCGACATCCGTGGCATTTCCTTGCACTGCATTAATTTCATTAAGTATTTTTTCTTCGTTGTCGCGCAACTGGGTGGCTACGGGTGCAAATTTTGACTTCAAATCCGAATCCTTATCCTGCGCCGCCAGTTGCTCTGCCCAGAATAGGCTGAGGTAAAAATGGCTACCACGGTTGTCCAACTCCCCTACCTTGCGCAGAGGTGATTTGCCCTCATCAAGCAGCTTTTCGATCGCCTTGTCGAGAGCATCTGCCATCACAGCAGCCTTGTCGTTTTTCTGCGACTGCGACAAATGCTCGAAAGATACTGTGATCGCGAGGAACTCGCCAAGAGAATCCCAGCGCAAATGGCCTTCCTCGAGAAATTGCTGAACATGCTTGGGAGCAGAACCGCCGGCACCTGTTTCAAACAAGCCGCCACCCGCCATCAGAGGCACGATGGACAACATTTTGGCACTGGTGCCCAGCTCCATAATGGGGAACAGGTCGGTCAGATAATCTCGCAGTACGTTGCCCGTCACAGAGATGGTGTCCTGCCCACGAATCAGGCGCTCCAGTGTATAGCGCATGGCGCGCTCGGGAGTTCGTATCAGAATGGTCAAGCCATCGGTGTCGTGCTCTTGCAGATAGCTTTCTACCTTTTTGATCAACTGGGCATCGTGAGCCCGCTCATCGTCGAGCCAGAAGACAGCCGGCATACCCGACAGGCGCGCGCGCGATACCGCCAGCTTGACCCAGTCTCGAATAGGCTCGTCTTTGGTCTGGCACATACGCCAGATATCGCCCTTCTCAACCTGGTGCTCCATGACCAGGTCGCCTTTGTCGTCTACTACCCGCACAACACCATCGGCTTCTATTTCGAAGGTTTTGTCATGCGATCCGTACTCTTCTGCTTTCTGCGCCATCAGACCAACATTGGGTACAGTGCCCATGGTGGTGGGATCGAAGGCTCCATGGGTTTTGCAGAAGTTGATTACTTCCTGATAGATGGTGGCGTAGGTGCTTTCCGGAATTACTGCTTTGGTATCGTGCAGCTTTCCATCCGGGCCCCACATTTTTCCGCCCTCGCGAATCATGGCGGGCATGGAGGCATCAACAATCACATCGCTGGGCACGTGTAGGTTGGAAATGCCTTTGTCGCTGTTCACCATAGCGATCGGTGGGCGATGCTGGTAGCAGCCGTTGATGTCGCGCTGAATCTCGTCACGCTTGGAAGCCGGCAACGAAGCGATCTTGTCGTACACACTGCCCAAACCATTGTTGGGATTTACACCGAGCTCGTCGAACAGATCGCCCCACTTTTCGAAAAGGTCTTTGTAAAACACCTTCACCGCATGCCCGAACACAATCGGGTGGGAAACCTTCATCATGGTTGCCTTCACGTGCAGCGACCAGAGCATGCCGGTTTCCTTAGCATCTTCGATATGCTCCTCAAAAAAGGCGCACAGGGCCTTTTTACTCATAAACATGCCGTCAATCACTTCGCCTTTCAGCAGGTCAAGACGCGGCTTCAGGCTGGTTGTGTTGCCATCGGAATCCACCAGCTCAATTTTGACCGAGCAATCGCGGTCCATGACAGTGGACTTCTCGTTGGAGTAAAAGTCGCCCTTGCGATCCATATGCGCCACGTGGGTACGCGATGCCATACTCCATTTGCCCATGCGGTGGGGATGCTTGCGCGCGTAGTTCTTGACTGCCTTCGGCGCGCGACGATCGGAATTACCTTCACGAAGAACCGGGTTTACTGCGCTGCCCAGAACACGGCCGTAGCGTTCGCGAATTTGTTTCTCTTCGTCTGTTTCAGGCTCGTCGGGGAATTCTGGAAGGTTAAAACCTTTCGCCTGCAGCTCTTTGATGGCAGCGCGCAATTGCGGAATAGAGGCGCTGATATTGGGCAGCTTGATGATGTTTGTTGCCGGATCGGACGTAAGATCGCCCAGCATGCCCAGCGCATCCTCTACCTGTTGGCTGTCCTCCAGATGTTCGCGGAAATTCACCAGAATTCGGGCGGCCAGAGAGATGTCGACAAGCTCGACGTCCACACCAATGGTAGCGGCGAACTTTTCCAGTACAGGCAGCAGTGAATAGGTTGCGAGCGCGGGCGCTTCGTCGGTCTTGGTGTAGTAAATCTTGGATGCAGACACAGTGAATTCCTAAATCTGATTGTTATACGGGAAGAGGCCGTTTCCCCAAAAGGTAACGTGCGGGCGCGATTTTACAGTAAA
>CAKZNR010000139.1 GCA_937129725.1 uncultured Cellvibrionales bacterium
CGAAAGCGGCAACGCCAGGAGAAGTTGGAGCATTCCTGGAAGCAGGTACTGGATGTGGCGCAGGGCAGCAGCGATCCAGAAACGCTTCCAGCCTCAATTGCCGAGCAGCTTTCCACGCCGGAGCCAAGCGACAAAAAAGCCGGTGAGACACTGCGCGAAATTCGAATTCAGTTGGAATTGTTGCTGGGGCAGGATAGCAGCAGCGAAGATGCCGAACTGCGTATGCAGTTGCAAATGCGGCGGCTACAACAGGGCGGCGTAGGGCAGGCGAAAACCGGCGTGCTGGATGACCAGGTTCGCAACCTGCTGCAGCAATGGCTGCAGATTGGTCCCGGTGCGGGCAACCGGCAGCAGCGCGAGCAGCTGGCCGCTCTTTTTATGAAAACGGCGGAAAAGGGTATTACCCCGGATGGCTGATCCGGTACGACTGGGAATATTTGCCAATCGTTTGTCTGCAATTGCCGAGGAAATGGGTGCGGTGCTTCAGCGGGCGGCACTGTCGCCCAATATTCGTGACCGGCTGGACTACAGCTGTGCCCTGTTCGATTCGCGCGGCGAATTGCTCGCCCAGGCGGCGCACATACCGGTGCATCTTGGCAGTATGGCTTTTGCCATGCAGCAGTTGGTAAATTCGGTGGAGTGGAACCCGGGGGACGCCGTCATTTGGAACGACCCCTTCCGCGGCGGTACCCACCTGCCGGACGTCACCCTGGCCGCGCCGGTGTTTCACACCGGTGAGCTAGTCGGCTTTGTCGCGAACCGGGCTCATCATGCCGATATTGGTTCGGCTGCACCGGGCTCGATGCCGCTGTCGAATTGCCTCGAGGCCGAGGGTGTGTTGATTTCCCCAATTCATATCGCGCGCGGCGACAAGCTGTTGCAAGAGACCTTCGACAGCCTTACATCCAGCCTGGGCGATCATTCCCGCGGTGACTTCATAGCCCAGTGGTCAGCCTGCCTGCGCGGTGTCGAAAGGTTTTCCCAGCTTCTGGAATCGATTGGGTTGGGGCGTTTTCAAAGCGATAGTGAACAGCTCAACCAGTATGCCGAGAGCCTGGCCGGGCAGGTGATGCAGCAGGTAGCCCCGGGTTGCTGGCGCGCAACCGAGCTGATGGACAGCGATGGATTTGGAGCGGTAGATATCCCGCTGGTGTTGCAGCTGACAACCTCAAAACAGCGTTGGCATGCCAATTTTGACGGCACATCGGCCCAGGTTGAGGGCAACCTCAACTGCCCGCTCAGTGTCACCATGGCAGCGCTGTTTTATGTCTTCCGATGTCTGCTGCCGGCTCAAACCCCGGTTTGCGCAGGGCTCTTTCGCGGTATCTCGATACAGGCTCCTGCGGGTTCGCTGGTCAACGCCGAATACCCTGCCGCTGTGGCCGCCGGCAACGTGGAAACTTCCCAGCGAATTGTTGATCTTGTTCTGCAGGCATTGCGTAAGGCCGGTGTGGAAAACTTACCTGCAGATAGCCAGGGCACCATGAACAATCTGGCGATGGGTGGCGAGGGTAGCGGCACCTGGAGTTATTATGAAACCGTAGCCGGCGGTTGTGGGGCCCATGCCCGTGCCGCTGGCCTGGATGCCAGCCAGTCGCACATGACCAATACGCTGAATACGCCGGTTGAATCCTTCGAGAGTAGCTTTCCGGTGCGCCTGTTGCGCTACCAATTGCGCCGTGGCTCGGGCGGCGGCGGAATGCATCGCGGCGGCGAGGGCATTTGTCGCGAATACCTGTTCGAGCAGGATACCCAGGTCAGTCTGATAACTGAGAGGCGCCGGCGTGGCCCCGGGGGTAGCCATGGCGGTGGCCCGGGTGAGCCGGGGTTGAACCTGGTAGATGGCCAGCCGGTAGCGGAAAAGTTCTCGGCTGTACTGCGCGCCGGCCAAAGGCTTACCCTGAATACTCCCGGCGGAGGGGGGTGGGGTTGCTTGGAAAGAGAGAATAAAACCAAGTAAAATAGTCGGGAATTAATCCCCCACCTTGGAGTAGTTTCACAATGAGTGACGTGATGACCCTTATCCGGGAGCAGATCGAAAACAACCCGGTATTGCTATACATGAAAGGTTCGCCCGACGCGCCACAGTGTGGGTTTTCTGCCCGTACCGCCCAGGCTGTGATGGCTGCCGGCGAGCGCTTTGCCTTTGTGGATGTGCTTGCCAACCCGGAAATTCGCGCCAAGCTGCCCGAGTATGCCAACTGGCCCACCTTTCCGCAGCTCTGGGTGCAGGGCGAGCTGATTGGCGGCTGCGACATCGTTGCCGAAATGCACGAAAAGGGCGAGCTGGTCGATCTGATCAAGCGAGCCGCAGTCAACCCCGAAAGCGAAAGCGAATAAAGCCGACAGGGTTTAGCCGGCTGCTTTCCCCTGATCGGGCGAAGTCTCCATGAGCTGCAACACCTCCTGTCGCAGACGTTCGGCGCTGGGCTGCTCGGTTTCGATCGGGCTGCCAAACCTGACATAAACCCGTCGGCGGCCCGGTTTCGGCCAACCCGTTAGTGCCGGTTTGCCGCCGCCGTGGCTAAACCAGCTGCCCCACAAACCTTGAATGGCAACCGGCACAACCACCGCCGGTGCCCGTGCCAAAATTCGTTCGAAACCGCGTTTGAAGGCAATGGTTTCGCCGTTGGGGCTTAGCCTTCCCTCGGGGAAAACAAACACGGCCTCACCTGCCTGCAAGGCTTCTGCCGCAATTTCAAATGCCTGCTCGAAAGTCTGTCGATCGCGAAAGGGCGAGCAAACCGGAATGGTGCGCGCGCTGCGAAGCACCGGGTTGAAGAGCGGGATGCGCCAGTACTTGTCTTCCATGATGAAGCGCGTGGGCCTTTCGATGGCGCCAAACAGAATGACCGAGTCGGCATAGCTCAAATGATTGCAAACGAACAAAACCGGCCCCTTCGGAGGGATATTCTCGCGTCCTTCAATGTCGAGACGGTAAAAAATTCGGCTGATCACGGCGCCAACCAGCCGCCAGCTCGACTGCGCATAGGCTGACAGCACCCGGATTAACGCCAGACCACTCAGGGCCAGTAACAGAAAGAAGGTCGTCAGGCCGTTTTGCATGAGGCTGAAAACCGCCAGGCCGAGCAGGGCGGCGGCCAGAATGCATAGCGAGTTCACCAGGTTATTGGCAGCGATAATACGCGCCCGCTCTTTCAGGCTGGATCGCTGTTGCAGCAGGGCGTCAAGGGGCACCAGAAACAGCCCTCCGGAAACCCC
>CAKZNR010000140.1 GCA_937129725.1 uncultured Cellvibrionales bacterium
CTCTACCAGCCAGCGCATGGCCAGAGCGACACGTCGCGAGGGGCGTACTTCAACCGGCACCTGGTAGGTGGCACCACCCACGCGGCGGCTTTTTACTTCGACCTGGGGAGCGATGTTTTCCAGCGCCAGCTCGAATACCTCGAGGGGCTCTTTACCGCTTTTTTCCTGCACGATTTCCAAAGCGCCATAGACAATCTTCTCTGCGGTTGATTTTTTACCGCTTTCCATGACGTGGTTAATAAATTTGGCCAGGCCGACATCCCCGAATTTGGGATCTGGCAGGATTTCTCGTTTTGCGGCAACGCGTCTTCTTGGCATGGTATTTCCTCTTCAGGTGCCTCCGGAACGTAGCTTGGGCTAGCCCGGCCTTACTGTTGAATGTAGGGTTTTACTAAATTTACTTGGGTCGCTTGGCGCCGTACTTGGAGCGGCGCTGACGTCGGTCGGATACGCCCGAGCAGTCGAGCGAACCACGAACCGTGTGGTAACGAACACCTGGCAGGTCTTTTACCCGGCCACCACGAATAAGCACAACACTGTGCTCTTGCAGGTTGTGGCCTTCACCACCGATGTAAGAGCTCACCTCGTAACCGTTAGTGAGGCGAACACGGCACACCTTGCGCAGCGCCGAGTTGGGCTTCTTGGGTGTGGTGGTATAAACACGGGTGCAGACACCGCGACGTTGCGGGCTTGCCTGCAGGGCAGGTACGTCACTTTTGGCGACTTTGCGCTTACGCGGCTTGCGTACCAGCTGGTTAATGGTTGCCATTCAATACTCCAAATTTGTCGGTTACCGGCCCGGTGCCCTTCCCACGGAAAAAACACGCCGGTTTTGGCGAGCGCGCATTCTAAAGAGTGCGCCCACGGGCGTCAATGGGCTGGTGGCAGATTTTCTGCTGCAACAGGCTCGATTTGACGGGCTGTGGCCCGGGCATAAAAAAAGGCCCCCGAAGGAGCCTTTTTTCAAAAGTGTTAATGCCTTACCACTGAACGGTGATACCTGCTTTACCGCCGTTGGCTGAACCCGAGTTCTTCTCGGTGCTCAGGCCGTAAGCCACATCAACGAAAACGTTGTCGCGAATGCGGCCGACTACGGTCAGGCCGTATGCAGAAGCACTACCGTAGTAGCCAGCACCCAGACGCATTGACATGTTGTTGCCTTCTTGCGGCAAAACCACATCCATTGCGTTGGAAATAGCAATACCCGCGTAGGCATCAGAGCGAAGCCCTGCAAGGCCGGCATTCAGTTGATTCACGTTGACTGCATCGCTGCCCAACACACCATTAGCTACTCCAGAAACCACAATGGGGTCGCCGTTGGAATCGCTGAAGGCCGCACCACTGTCATCCAGGGTGAGTATGGCAGTAGAAGTACCGCCGCTAAGCACGGTTGACGTAGTGCCCACAAACACCCCGTGAACCTCGCCGTCGGCGTTAGTAACAGAAAGCTCAGCTGAGGTTGCTGTTACAGAGGCAGTTGAAGAAGTTGTGCCATCATCAGCGTTCAGAGCAATAGTGCCATCAAGGCTGCTCTCTACAGCTCCACCACCGGCACCAACAATAGTTACACCAGCCTCACCGCCATCAAGAATTACCCCATCCGGGCCTTCGGCCGTAATTCGTACACCGTTCCGATCAGTTACAACGCTGTTCAATAAATCGTCATCGCCGGCAGAGGCGTCAAATTCCTCGATCGCCGCAGCAATTGCTGCGTCTCGATCGGTTGTTGCAGCCGCCCGCTCATCTGCGGTGGGATTGTCCGGATCAACAGCATCCAAATAGTCCTCTATCTCATAGTCACCGGAATCAAGCAAAATATCACTGGTCAAATCACCAACGTTGGTACCGCCGGTATCTAAGGTTCGCATGACTGCCTGCTGCCCATCAGTACTGATAACAGACTCAGCCAGTGCGGCGGGAAGCTGCTCTACAATAGTCACGTCATCACGTCGGTTGCTGCCCCCTCCCGCTTGACGAATCTCATCTGAAGGCACCAAGGCAGCTACCTGTGCTTCGGTGAATGTGGCCAGGTCGTCTACTGCCCCAATAATTTCGCCGTCGGCATCCAGATAGTTGTCGCCGCTATCATCGGTGACCGGCACGAAACCAGTTGTATTCTCTAACGATGAACCCGAGTAAATGGACTCCAGCGACACGGTACCCTCGTCTTCGTCTAGTACCAGCTGGCTGGCAGTGGTATTCGAGCTACCTGCAGCAACACCATCACAAACAACACCGGTGTCGTCATTACGGCCAAAGGTAAAGGTGCTACATGGC
>CAKZNR010000141.1 GCA_937129725.1 uncultured Cellvibrionales bacterium
AACTTGCTCGCGGGTCGGGCGTGGTGGGTACAACTTCCCGCTCGTTTTCAGTAAGCCAGAGATCATCGGGATCGAGATAGATGGCGCCGGTACCACTGCTGTAATAGCTGGGCCGAACCTCATGAGATATGACAACAGCAGTGAGGCTGCGCATCATCAGCCTGATATCGCGCGGAAGCCTTTGCAGTAGCTGTTCAAAGCGGACTGCCATCCAGTCATGAGAAACCACCAAACGTTCCATAATGACGTCAATGTCCGGATCGTCGTTGTCCATGCCAATCAATGGAAGGCGGTCCAGGCTACAGGATTCTGAAATGACCTCGGCCTCGACGCAATCAACCAAAACAGCGGCCCAGATCGACTCCGGGTCAGCTGGCTTGAGGCTATCGCTAGCTGCGCCGGGCCTTGCTGGCGGATCGTTGGAAGCTACTGAGGGTAACGCACCGTCCTCTGAACCACAGCCCGTCAACAAAATTATCTGCAGCAGAAACAGAAAGTTGCGAAGGGCAGTGGGGCGCATGGATTACCTCTCTTTGGCTGTTGCTATCATCACGCTGCGCCGGGGCCTTGGGTAGCCCTCTCTCGTTTTGCTAATGTCGTCCGGGTGAAGAAAATCGGCCAGGCTGTGGAAACGCATCCAGTCTGTGCGTCGCTGTTCGTCGGTAGTGGTTACGCTGGTATCTACCAATTCAACCTGATTGAAACCGGCTCGCTCGAGCATGCGCTGAAGCAAGAGTTCGCTGGGAATGAACCAGACATTCCGCATCATGGCGTAGCGATTGCGGGGCACCAGTACAGAGTTTTCATCCCCTTCCAGAGTGAGGGTTTCCAGCAGCAGTTGCCCACCCGGTTTGAGCAGCCGCCTGGCTTCTTCCAGGTGATCGATGGGAGATTTTCGGTGGTACAGCACACCCATCGAAAGCAATGTATCAAACAGAGCCTGCTTCGGCATGTCTTCGCTGCGAAGAGGCAACAGGTCGATCGGAGTATGGCCCCGATAGTAGTGTTTCAGCATATAAAACTGCACCACAAATCGGGGCGAAGGATCGATGCCCACCAGCCTTTCCGGTTGCTGCGCCAGCATGCGCCAGAGGTGATAACCATTGCCGCAGCCAATATCCAGAACGGTGCGCGACTCCAGCTTCAGGTGCTTCTGAATACGCGCCCATTTGAAGTCGGATCGCCATTCGGTATCCAGATTGATACCAAACAAATCGAATGGGCCTTTGCGCCAGGGAATAAGCGCTTCAAGGCTATTCCGCAACAGCGCGATTTGATCTGCGGGCATTTCGCCCACCTGACCCAACTGCACCGAGCTGGTGAATTCATTGCTGCAATTGCCACCGTCAGGCAATGCGTTCAACGAGCTCAACCAGGAGGGTAGATCTCCGTGGCGGCTGACTGAAAAGTTGGCGTCAATATCGCTTTTAAGCTGGGCAAATTCCTGCGATGACAGCAGCGACTTGAGCCAGATAAGGGTTTCGCTCCAGCCAGGCTGCAGCAGGTCGGAAGGGGATTTCGGCATGGAGGAGTGACCCGTACAAACAAGCCGCTATTTTAGCCGGCTCGGGGCGGCCGAATCACCTTTACTGCCAATGGACAGTAGGTTGACTATTCGTAGCGCAGAGCATCGATGGGCTGCAGGCGCGACGCCTTCAATGCCGGGTAGTAACCAAAAAACACGCCGATCAGGGCAGAAAACCCTATGCTGATCACGACAATCTCCGGGTTGATCAGTGTTGCCATGCCGTAGGAGGTTTCCATAATACGGGTGATTGCGTAGGCGAGGCCTATGCCAATCATTCCGCCAAGCGCGCACAGGGCAATGGCCTCCACCAGAAACTGGTTGAGAATATCGTCGGGTTTTGCGCCAATCGCCATGCGCAGGCCAATCTCCCTGGTGCGCTCGGTGACTGAAACCATCATGATATTCATGATGCCGATGCCGCCCACCACCAGACTCACCGAGGCAACCGCGGCCAGCAGCCGATTGAAAATGGCCTGTGTCTCGGCTCGCGACTCCAATGTTTCAGCCATATCGCGGATTCGAAAGGGGTCGTTCTGGTCCTGGCGCACGCTCATAGCCTGGCGCAGGTAAGAAGTAATCTCGTCCTTCAGGTAATTCATGCTGACATTGTCGGCACCCTTTACTTCAAGGTAGCTAACCTGGTCGGGATTGTTGCGGCTGACACCAGAAATACGGGTGCGCACGGTTTTCAGCGGCATAACCACCACATCGTCTTGCTCGTCGCCGCGCGAGTCGGGGCCCTTCTCTTCGAGCACACCAATCACCGTGGCGTTAAAGTTGTTCACCCGCACCGTTTGCCCAATCGGATCAGACGCACCAAACAACTCGTCGCGAATAATTTTTCCGATCACCACCACGGTTTCGCCCGACTGCAGTTCCTGGGCGGTGAATTGGCGGCCCATCGCCAGATCCCAATTCCGGGTGATGAAATAGCCGTTATTGGTGCCCTCAACCTGAGCACGCCAGTTCAATGGGCCCGCCACAATCTGCGCATTGCTGCGCACTATAGGAGTGGCCGCGTCAATGCCAAATATTTCCTGCTCCATCATGGCAGCGTGGCCGTCAGTTAACTTAGCCACTGCGCCGGTGCCACCGGCCATGCGATCGTTCCAGTCGTTGTAGAGAAGCAAGATATTGCCGCCCATGGCTTCAATTTGCTTGTCTACCTCTGCCTTGGCGCCTTCACCTATGGACACCATAACAATCACGGCCGACACACCAATAATGATGCCCAGCATGGTGAGTACGCTGCGCAAGACGTTCAGCTTGAGTGCGGTGAAAGCAATGCGAAAAAGCTGTAGCAGGTTCATGAGGGGCCCTCAGGCACTGGCCTGGTAATCGTCGATGTTGAAAGAGCGGCGGTTTTCGGCCCGCTCGTCGGCAACCAAACTTCCGTCGCGAAAAATCATCTGCCTTTTTGCATAGGCGGCCACATCCGGCTCGTGAGTCACCAGTACAATGGTCTTCCCCTGGTCGTTCAGCTCGGTAAAGAGTGTCATGATTTCTTCGGTCGTGTGGGTGTCCAGCGCGCCCGTGGGTTCGTCCGCCAAAATCATCACCGGGTCATTCACCAGCGCACGGGCAATTGCCACGCGTTGCTGCTGGCCGCCCGAAAGCTGCGATGGCTGGTGGCCACTGCGCTCCGCCAGACCAACCAACTCCAGGCAATGCATGGCGCGGCTTTTCCACTCGCTATCAGGTATCTGTGAATAGAGCAGGGGCAGAATCACGTTATCCAGTGCACTGGTTCGTGCCAGCAGATTGAACTGCTGAAATACAAAGCCTATTTTTTGATTTCGCACTGTTGCCAGCTCATCTGGCTTCAGAGAAGAAACTTCAATATCGTCGAGGAATACCCGCCCCTCGGAGACCACATCGAGGCAGCCGATCATATTCATGTAGGTAGACTTACCCGAACCGGAGGGCCCCATGACCGCAACGAACTCACCCTGGTCGATGTGAGTATCAACGCCCTGCAGCGCCCAAAGGACTTCTTCGCCCATCTGGTAGGCCTTCTTGATGCCCTCGGTGCGAATAACAGAACGATTACTAGTCATTGACGAAATATACCGCCCGCACAATTACTTCGTCGCCAGCTTGCAGCTCGTCGCTCTGGATTTCCGTGTATTCCACATCGCTCAGCCCAGTGCGTATGGACAACTGAACCGGCTCGCCATTGCGCAGCACCCATATTTCGCCTCGCTCCATTTGGGTTGCACCCCCCGGGGTAAAACCCGCGCGGCCGCCACCTGCAGGCGCACTGAGCTGACGATAACTGGCCATTTGCTCTTCATTGAGAACAAGCTTTAACTGGTTTTCCAGTTTGCTGCGCAGGTTGCTCATTGCATTGCGGTCAAATCCAAAGGGGTTGTCCTGTTGCTGCTGCATCACTACACGCAATTCCTGGGCATTCTCTTCGATCAGGGCAGCAAATTTCTGCTCCTGCTCTTCTGTCAAACTGAGCTGACTGGCCATCTCGGCAGCGCGGTCTGTGCCGCCACCGGGCATGCGCGCATCGCCGCCCGAGCCGCCGCTGCCAACACCTGCAGGTGGGGTAAAGCGCAGCGCGGCGTTGGGGGCGCGCAACACGTTGCGCCGGCTACCCAACACCACGTCAACACTGGCAGTCATGCCAGGCAGCAGCGTTTCGTCCGGGTTTTCGGCATTGATGATGACCGTATAGGTAACCACGTTGTTGGTGTTGGTTGCCGCTTTGCGCACTTGCGTCACCACACCGCTGAACCGCTCGTCCGGATAAGCGTCAACGCGAAAGCGCACCGGCAAACCTTCCTGGATCTTGCCAATGTTGGCCTCGTCAATTGACGCTTCGATTTGCATGCTGGACAGATCCTGTGCAACTTCGAACAGGGTGGGAATACTCTGGTTGGCATTTACGGCCTGGCCCAGATCCACCAGACGGTTGATTACTACTCCGTCTACCGGCGAGCGGATGTAGGTTCGCTCCAGATCAAGTTGTGTTTGTTCCAGTTGGGCTTCGCGCTGCAGGATGTTTGCCTGTGCCGAAATGATTCTGGATTTGGCACTTTCGAGTGAGGCTTCGGCAGAACGGACTCTGCTAACCGCATTTTCCAGGTCTGTTTCGCTGATCAGGTTCCGCTCTCGCAGCGACTCGGAACGCTCCAGTTCGCGCTGGGCAAAGTCAGCGTCTGTCTGGGCTCGCAACAGTGCCGATTTCTCCTGTACCAGATTGGCCTTGGACACTTCGAGGTCGGCCTCACGCTGACGCAAAACCGTGCGCACATCTCTGTCATCGATACGTGCCAGCAGGTCACCCGCATTCACCACCGAGTTAAAGTCGGCGTTCAGTTCGCGAATCAGGCCGGACACTTCGGAGCCCACCTCGACAATACTCAACGGGCTGAGCGAGCCAGCCGTGTTTACGATACTTTCCACAGTGCCGGTGGAGAGAGCTGCGGTTTGATATTCGATACGCTCTGCGTTGGACGCCGGACTCCCGAAATACCACCAGGCCGCGCCTGCTACCAATGCGGCGTACAGCCACTTGCTCTTGAAAATTGCCTTCATATTCCCTGCCCCGAGGTGGATCTGCGCATCTTATGGGCCGACGTTGTAATAAAGAACACAGCCGGTGTAAAGAATGGTAAACAATGTAGAGCAGGCTAGTAGTCAGCATGACAAGCAAATAATTCCCGGGGCGGGACAGGTCAGCAAATAGTTATGGCTGGCCGGGGTTTCAAGCGGTAGGATTGAGTACGAAAATCAGCCAGTTCCGCATCGCCAGACCGAGCTCGGTGTTACTGGCTGATTGTTTTATCCCGGACACACACAGTTCGACAAACTGCAGGAGTTACTTTTCTTGGCCATGGCTTATTCCGTGCGAGTTTTTCAGCATGTTCCCTTTGAGGGTCCGGGCACGGTGCAGCCGCTTCTAAGTGAGCTGGGCCTTGGCTGCAACACCAGCCACCTGTATGCAGGCGAGCTCCCTCAACTTGCCGACGGGGACGACGCCCTGGTGGTATTGGGAGGCCCAATGAGCGTGTCCGATGCCGATCAAATTGGCTGGCTAGCGGCTGAAAAGCAGCTGGTAGCCGACGCACTGTCCAGGGGGTTTCCAGTACTGGGAATCTGTCTTGGGGCGCAAATTATGGCAGAAGCAATGGGCGCCAGGGTTTCACCCATGGGGTACAGGGAAATTGGCTGGCACCCGGTTGTGAGAGAACCCGAGGTGGCAGATACCTGGCTGGGCGATGTGCTCGAGCCTGAGTTCATGGCGTTGCATTGGCATGGCGAACAGTTTGAACTACCAGCCGGGGCATTGCCGCTGGGCTTTACCGAAGCGTGCCAGTGCCAGGGATTTTTGGCTATGCCACAGCAGGTGGGCCTCCAGTTCCATTTGGAATTCGACCAGAACTCGGTCAAACGCCTGGTGCGCAATTGCTCGCATGAATTGGATGGCGGGCAGTGGGTGCAATCAGCCGAGCAAATGCAACAAAACCGGCAGGCTTTTGCTACTTGCCGGCAACGTATGAAGAAACTGGTGGAGGGATGGGTTGGAACATTTAATTGATCGACTCGACGAGCAATTGCGTCAGGACTGTCATTTGATTGCCCGGCAGGGCGACATGATTGTATTGCTGCATCGAAACGCCCTGACCCCCTGGTTTATCCTTGTGCCACTCCACCCGGAACATAACTATCGCGAACTGTATGAGTTACCGGTACCGCAGCGTGAGCAGTTAATGCAGGCTTCAGATTTGATCAGCGGCTACCTGGTGCGCCGATTCAAGGCCAGCAAATTGAACATTGCCGCCATCGGAAACCTTGTCCCCCAGTTTCACTGGCACCTGGTGGGCCGGCAGGAATCAGACGCACTCTGGCCAGCGCCTGTGTGGGGCAATCTTGGAGAGCAGTTCAAAGCCTGGCAGGAAGACGACCTGCAGGTCATCTGCAATGAAGTTGAGCGGCTAATTGAAATCTTGCCCGGCGGCGATGCAGGCGACGAGTGAACAGCATTACTCCAGCGGAGACGCTCGAAAAAAGTTCCGCCTCCTGGCGCGAGGTGCCCTCCGATATTCGCGAGCAGATACAGGGCGCATACGACCGGCTGGTTGATGCCGAGGCGTTCAATTCGCGCCGCGGGCAAAAGCTGATGATCGGGCGTATCAGCCGCCAGTTCCAGGCAGCACTGGGGTCTCCCGATGGCAATATCGGTCCGGGCGACCCATTCATTTTGGTAGAAGCCGGCACGGGGGTCGGAAAAACCGTTGCCTACCTGTTGCCGGGCCTGGTTTTTGCCTCGCACTATCAAAAAACCCTGGTGGTATCGACAGCCACCGCCAACCTGCAGGACCAGGTTCTGAACAAAGACATTCCGTTGGTAACGCGTCACCTGGAAGGTCATGTCAATGTCAGCCTGGTTAAGGGCAGGGGCCGTTATCTCTGCGCCTCCAATCTGGATTTGTTGGTTTCCGATGGCGGAGCAGCAACCGAAATGGCCTATTTCGATCAGGGCATGGGAGGGCTTACCGCAGAGCAACAGCAGCTTTATGCGCAGCTGGCGGCGTCAAGCCAATCGGGGCAGTGGGATGGCGATTGCGATCATTGGCCCGAGGCGATGGATGACAGGCTTTGGAGGCCGCTCACCAGCACACGACGATCCTGTGCAGGGCCGAGATGCTCGCACTATGACGACTGCGCCTTCTACCGGGCGCGTCAGGAAATCGAACAGGCAGACTGCCTGGTGGTCAATCACGACCTATTGTTGGCAGATTTGGCGCTTGGGGGTGGGGTTATTTTGCCGCCGCCAGAAGACTGCATCTATGTATTTGACGAAGCCCACCACCTGGCAGAAAGAGCCAGACAGCATCTGGCCTGCCGGTTGGCCCCTCTGCAGTTAGCCAATCTGCTGGATGAAGCAGACAACAGCCTGCTTCAGTTCAGTAAGTGGCCCGGCATTTCGGCCCGACTAAGAGATGCTTGCCTGAAAACAGGCGAGCTGAAGTTTCAGATAGATGAGCCGCTCTCCGCCCTGATCAAGCAGACACAAGAGCTCAAGCCCGATGAGGGGCAGTCGGTAAAGCGTTTTCCTGCCGGAGAACTTCCCAACAGCCTGGTTGAACTATGCGACGAGCTACGGTTGCCGGTAACCCAGCTGTTGGTAAACCTCGAGGGGTTATCTGAAGAACTGCAGAAGGCAGCGGATGAAGGCCAGGTAAAACAGAGCGATCTCACTTCATTGCTGAACCTGGTAGGCGACTGGTGTACCCGGCTGGAAAGCTGGTGTGGTCTATTGGTCGATTGGTCAGATGCCAATCGCGCGGGTCATACCAGCGCACGCTGGCTTAATTTCTATCCGGGCGGCGGGTTCGAGCTGCACAGTAGCCCGCTCGAGGTGGGCGATACACTTGCAGACCAGCTTTGGCAGCGCGCCGCAGCCAGTGTTTTCACCTCAGCCACCCTTGGCGTGGCTGGTGATTTCAATCGGACCAGAACAGCAATCGGGCTGGATCCGCAAGTTGACGCCTTGGCAATCGGCAGCCCGTTCGACTACCCGCGAATCGGCAGGTTGTGCATTTGTAAGGACGCACCGGATCCCCGTGATCCCAGCGCCTACGATGACTATCTGGTCGAGTTTTTGCAGCAGCGAATAAACCAGGCAGAGGCCAGCCTTGTGCTGTTCAACAGCATCGCACAAATGGAAAGGGTGCTGGACCGTATAGATAAGGCTCTGGAGCAGCTTGTTCTGGTTCAGGGGAAAATGTCGCGCGCAGAGATACTGCGAAAGCACAAAGAACGGGTCGATCAGGGGCAGGGCAGCCTGATTTTTGGACTGCGGAGCTTCGCAGAGGGCGTCGATTTGCCGGGTGACTACTGCACACATCTGGTGATTACCCGCATTCCCTTTAGCGTACCCGATGACCCTGTTGATGCGACTCTGGCCGAACTGCTGCAGCAACAGGGAAAAAATCCGTTTCGGGAAGTATCGCTGCCTGGTGCGGCCTTGCGGTTGGTGCAAGCAGTCGGCCGCCTCATTCGCTCGGAAAACGATTCGGGCATTGTCTCGGTTGTCGATTCCCGTTTGAGTAATCGAAGCTACGGCCGCTATCTGCTATCGGCACTTCCGCCGCTGAGGGTAGAGGAGTTTCAACTGGAAACCTAGCTGGGTAAGGCTAGAGGAAAATGGAATCTTTCCTGTTCACAGTTCATTGCGACAACACCCGTCAACTGGTTTGGACTACAGCTACCGGCCCGCTAAGCCGCGAGGGCTTTATTCGCATGGTGACTGCGGCGAGAAGGCATTCCGGCGAGCTGGGCTGGCCATTGCTTTATGACATGCGGCAAATGTACCTGCCTGACCAGTTGCTGTTGAACGAAGTCATTAGCTTCGTTAAGGGAAGCCTGGGCAATGATGGCGTAAGGCAGGTTCGCTCGGCCTCGCTGGTTGTAAGGGAACTGCTTGGCGAGGAAATTTGGGACATTTACCGTTTCGCTTCTCGGCTGGCTGGTCTGGAATGGGCGCTGTTCACAGACGAGCAGCAGGCTATCCGCTGGTTGAAGAGTTCCTGATCTCTGCTTGATACCGGGTTCTGGCCTTTATCTGCAAGGGTGAAATCCAGTAGAATCCGCGCCTTCACAAAAACGGCTTTCTCCCATGGAAACAGGCGCAATTCTCGGCACTATCAAAGATATACGCTCCCGCACAGATGTGCTTCGGGGGTACCTTTGACTATGAGGCCAAGAAAGAGCGTCTCACAGAAGTAGAACTGGAACTGGCGGAGCCAGACGTTTGGAACGATGCCCAACGCGCCCAGGAGCTTGGGAAAGAGAGAGTTGCCTTAAGCAAGGTGGTTGAAACCATCGATCAGCTAGAGCAGGGCGCAAGTGACTCGGAAGAGCTGCTTGAGATAATCCAGATGGAGGACGATGAGGCAGGCTTGAGCGACCTGCAGTCCGAAATTGAAGGGTTGCAAAAGCAGCTCGAAGTTCTGGAGTTTCGCCGCATGTTCAGCGGAGAAATGGATGAAAACTCGGCGTGGGTTGATATCCAGGCCGGCTCTGGCGGCACTGAAGCACAAGACTGGGCTGAAATGATGCTGCGCATGTACCTCAAATGGTGCGATAGTAAGGGTTTCAAAACCTCCCTTACCGAATGTTCGGCCGGCGATGTGGCCGGTATCAAAAGCGCCACCATATCTGTTGAGGGAGAGTACGCCTTTGGCTGGTTGCGCACCGAAACCGGGGTGCATCGATTGGTGCGAAAATCGCCCTTCGATTCCGGTAATCGCCGGCACACGTCCTTTGCCTCGGTGTTCGTATCCCCCGAAATTGACGACGATATCGAAATCGAAATTAACCCGGCAGATGTTCGCACCGATACCTACCGCGCAAGCGGTGCCGGCGGTCAGCACGTTAACAAAACCGATTCGGCGGTACGCCTGACCCATGAACCCAGTGGAATTGTGGTTCAGTGTCAAAGCGAGCGATCGCAGCATGCCAACCGTGACAAGGCCTGGAAACAATTGAAGGCCAAGCTGTACGAAATGGAAATGCAGAAGCGCCAGGTTGAGCAGCAGGCTCTGGAAGAAAGCAAATCCGATATAGGTTGGGGCAGCCAAATTCGCAGCTATGTGCTCGACGATGCGCGCATCAAAGACCTTCGAACCGGAGTGGAAACTCGCAATACGCAAGGTGTGCTTGATGGCGCACTGGATCCATTCATTGAAGCCTCACTTAAAGCGGGCCTATAAAATCTCATGACTGATCAAAATACAGACGAAAACCGGTTGGTAGCCGAACGCCGCGACAAACTGGCAGCGGTGCGCCAGCGTGGGCAGGCTTTTCCCAATACCTGGAAACCCCAGCACCTGGCCCATGATTTGCAGCTGGAATACGAAAACAAAGACAAGGCTGCCCTGGAGTCGGAAGACAACCAGGTATCAGTTGCCGGGCGAATTATGGCCAAGCGCGGCCCCTTTATGGTGGTCCAGGATCGCACAGGGCAAATTCAGCTGTACGCCGACAAAGCCGTACAGGCGCAGATCAAAGAACAATGGGACACCTGGGATATTGGCGACATCGTGGGCGGTTCGGGCGCGCTCCGCCGATCCGGGCGGGGCGATCTGTACGTTGAATTGCAAGGCTATGCCCTGCTGACAAAATCGCTGCGGCCACTGCCGGAAAAGCACGCCGGCCTGACGGATACCGAACTCAAATACCGGCAGCGCTATGTCGACCTGATTGTTAACCCGGAAACCAGAAATGTTTTCAGGTTACGATCTCAAATTATTGAATATATTAGAAAATATTTTCTTTCAAAGGACTATATCGAAGTCGAAACCCCGATGCTCCAGCAGATACCTGGCGGCGCCACGGCGCGACCCTTTGTTACCCATCACAATGCGCTGGATATCGACATGTACCTACGTATTGCTCCCGAGCTGTACCTGAAACGGTTGCTGGTTGGCGGTATGGAGCGGGTTTTCGAGATTAACCGGAACTTCCGCAACGAAGGCCTTTCGACCCGGCACAACCCGGAATTCACCATGCTGGAGTTTTACCAGGCATACGCCGACTTCAATGACATGATGGATCTGACCGAAGACTTGCTGCGTGGGCTGGTAGAGCAGCTCGTGGGCGGCAATTCTTTGAAGGTAGGTGATGAATCTGTAGATTTCAGCCAGCCATTCGACCGGTTCGGCATGCTGGATGCCGTGGTGCACTACAACCCGCAATTCCAGATGCAGCAACTAGCCGAACTTGAGCCCGCAACTGCGCTTGCGAAGTCGCTGGGCATCGAGCCTCAAGAAAGCTGGGGCTTGGGCAAGATTCAGCTGGAGATATTTGAGAAAACAACCGAAGAAAAACTGCACAAACCCACCTTTATCACGGCGTATCCGGCCGAGGTATCCCCATTGGCGAGGCGCAGTGATGACAATCCTTTTCTCACCGATCGTTTCGAGTTTTTTGTCGGTGGTCGGGAAATTGCAAACGGCTTTTCGGAGCTAAACGATCCTGAAGACCAGGCCGAACGATTTCGGGCGCAAGTTGCCGAGAAAGACGCCGGCGACCTCGAGGCCATGCACTTCGATGCAGACTACATCCGGGCATTGGAGTACGGCATGCCGCCAGCAGCGGGAGAGGGCATCGGTATCGATCGACTGGTGATGTTGCTGGCCGGGCAGGCATCCATCCGGGATGTCTTGCTGTTTCCGGCTATGCGGCCGGAGTAGTCAACCCATTACCGTGGCCGAGATTCAGCTTGAAGAGTCCTGGAAAATACAGCTGCAAGATCAGTTTGCTTTGCCCTATATGCAGCAACTGCGGCAGTTTCTTCAGCAGCAACTAGCTGCCGGAAAGCAAATTTACCCGCGCCCCTCCAACTGGTTCAGGGCGCTGGATTGCACGCCATTTGAACAGGTACGGGTGGTTATTCTCGGGCAAGACCCTTATCACGGGCCCGGTCAAGCTCATGGATTGAGTTTTTCTGTGCCCGATGGCGTTGCTTTGCCACCCTCACTGCGCAACATATACAAGGAAATCGAGCGAGACCTGGGTATTCAGCCAGGTCCATCCGGCAATCTTGAGCGCTGGGCCAGGCAGGGAGTCCTTTTGCTAAACGCCACCCTTAGCGTGGAAGCCGCACAGGCAGGGTCACATCAGGGCAAGGGCTGGGAACAGTTCACTGATACAATCGTAGAACGTCTCAACCAGCGTGAACGGCCAATGGCCTTTATGCTTTGGGGTAGCTACGCACAGCGCAAGGGCGAAATTATTAACCCGGCGCGCCATCTTGTGCTTAAAACATCCCACCCTTCGCCTCTTTCAGCGCATCGAGGTTTTCTTGGCAGTGGCGTGTTTTCCGCGGTAAACCAATGGCTGCACAGCCAGGGAGAGCAGCCCGTCGATTGGCGCTGAGGCAGGCTAAATGCGCAGTGGTTCAGCACTGGCCTTGGCACGCAACCAATTGATACCTTTCAGCACTCCTTTGCGGCGAATAAGCCAGTGTTGAAAGCGAAGCTTGCCAGGATAGTCGAGCAGCATACTGGCCAAAAACAGCATCAGAATGCCCTGGCCGGGGGTAAAGAGCATGATCAAGCCCATGATCAGCACCAACAAACCCAGCAGGTTGCGCGCCAGCAACCTGACCCAGGCAACCACTCCCCTGTGTCGCGACCGCTGAATGCCGTGTTTGCGCTGGGCGCTGAAATAATCTGCCGGGATCAAGGCGGCTAGCCAGGGCGCCAGCAGTATTACCGCAACGAGCGAAAGGAGCGTGGCCAAACCCAGCACGGCCCACCAATGGAGTTGCCAGAATTGGTCGAACCATTCAGGAGTCAAACTTGCTCCCAGGGAAATCGAATTGCAGACCAATTCAGTTTCTGCTGCTGAAAGTAGAGCTCGCTGGTTGGCTCGAGAGGATCCACTGCCGACAGAAGCATTTCGGTGCGATCACCTACCTGAGCCAGCATAATCACGTCGGCTATCGCATTGCCCTGTTCCGATTGCAGCAGGTCGCCCGGGGCTACCTCAATGCCATTGCAAGAAATAGCTGCCAGGCGTCGCTTTGACTTGCCCCGGTAGTGGGTGCGGGCAACAATTTCCTGGCCGGTGTAGCACCCCTTGTCAAAGCTGATCATTGACGAAAGATCCAGGCTCAGTGCATGCGGCAGGTATTCGCCGCTGCTGGCACCATACACTGTGGGCTCGCCGCACCTTATCTGGCTGCGACGCCAGGCTTCATCACCGCGCTGTGCCTGTGGCGATTCGAGCCACTCAGTCAAGGCTGACGAGCAAACCCAGACTTCCCGACTTGCGTCCGGCCTCTGCCGGTCGTAAAGGGCATCAAAACCGGGAAGCCCAGCAGCGCTTGAATACAAAACTCCACAGTCGGACAGGGGCTGAATGCTGACCTTGAAGAACACCGCATATTTTTTCAGGGTTTCCAGCAGTGTGGCCTGATTATCAGCTGCTGTGCGTATCAGGAACCCTCCCTCCGTGCGCAACACCCTCATCAGGGCCAGAATTCGCCCCTTGGGATTGCACAAGGCGGCGCCTGCACTCTGGCCGGGGGTGAGCTTGACCATGTCGGCAGTGAGCTGCCCTTGCAGCAGGCGGGCAGCATCTTCGCCCTTAACCTCGAGCATGGCTTCCTCGGTGACAGCAACCCAATTTTCTTCCGTAGCTGAGGCCGAGGGCAGGGGGCTGGTACTGTCTATCCAATTGGACATAAAGGGGACATTCCTCTCGTTTGCATTGAGGTTACAATAGCCAAGTATTTCTTGCGGGCATTCTAATGGATATTAACCGACTCAAATGGGCATCTCGACGGGGCATGCGCGAACTCGACCTGGTGTTACTGCCCTTTGTCGAGCAGCAGTACAGCAATCTGGCTGAAGTGGACAAATCACGTTTTCAATTGTTGCTTGAAAGTGAAGACAACGACCTGTTTGACTGGTTTATGGGAAAAAGCGTACCCGCCGACCCGGAACTTCTGTCCATTGTAGAAACCATCCGCAGCTACAGCCAGCGCCACGTCAATTCTTAGAACAACATTCCGGGGCAACTGCCCCAACAAAGTCAGAAGGTGCTCATGGAAGAGTATGCCATTCAACCAAATGCCTCACCTCTGGCGACAGGCCTCAGTTTGCTTGCCGTGCTGCCTGCGCTGCTTGTGTCGCTCTCGGAGGGCTGGCTGACAGGGGCTATCATTTCGTTGCTGGTGACCTTTCCAATCCTTCTCTACCGCCTGGGGCACACCTGGCAATTGGTCTGGAACCGCAAGAACGACAGGCTTTACTGTCGCGGGCCATTCGGGGAGGCAGAAATTCTCGGCTGTCGCATTACGTGGCTGAACGCCCGGATTGAATACCGGTGCCAACATCCAGCCTATCTACCAGTGTGGCGCGATCAGGTGTCGCTCGAAACCTGGAAGGCTCTTGGCAGGCTCTCACGAGCCAATAGTGGCGGCTCGAAGCACTAGGTATTGCGATTCACAATAACGTCCTGCCCGGCAAAATTGATCGGTACCATTATGGTGTCCTGGGCAATAGGGGATAGATCGGGATGATCGAGAGAATAGTGCAGTCCGCGACTTTCCTTGCGCTGCATTGCCGACAGAATAATTCGCTCGGCCACTACAACAAGGTTTCTCAGCTCGACCAGGTCGTTGCTCACCTTGTAATTTGAATAGTATTCCTGAATTTCAGATTTGAGCAGTTCTACCCGGTGAAGTGCGCGCTGCAACCGTTTGTTGGTGCGCACGATACCCACATAGTCCCACATGAACCTGCGCAGCTCGTCCCAGTTGTGGGATATCACCACGTCCTCGTCAGAGTGGGTAACCTGGGATTCATCCCAGGGCTTGGCATAATCGGGGCGCGGAATAGCATCAATCACACGGCTGACCTGCTCGGCAGCCAGTTGCGCATACACAATGCATTCAAGCAGGGAGTTGCTGGCCATCCGGTTGGCACCGTGCATACCGGTGAAGGCGGTTTCGCCTATGGCAAAAAGGTTCTGCAAGTCAGTTTCCCCATGGCCGTTTACTACCACTCCGCCGCAGGTGTAGTGAGCTGCAGGAACCACAGGAATCGGATCGCTTGTGATATCAATTCCCAAAGCAAGGCAGTTTTCGTAGATGGTTGGAAAATGGCTGCGAACGAATTCTGCCGGTCGGTGGCTGATGTCCAGGTGAACATAATCCAGCCCCAGCCGCTTCATTTCGTGGTCGATCGCTCGCGCCACTACATCGCGGGGCGCCAGCTCGGCTCGCTCGTCAAAGTCGGGCATAAAGCGTTTACCGCCCGGGGTAAGCAGCACGGCACCTTCGCCGCGCAACGCCTCCGTTAGCAGAAAGGAGCGGGCCTGCGAATGATAGAGGCAGGTGGGATGAAACTGGTTGAACTCCATGTTTGCTACCCGACAACCGGCCCGCCAGGCCATGGCGATTCCGTCGCCGGATGCGCCCTCGGGCGAGGTAGAGTAGAGATAAACCTTTGACGCACCTCCCGTTGCGAGAATGACCACCCGGGCCTGATGCAGGCTGACTTCCTTGCTTTCCAGGTCTAATGCGTAGGCTCCGTTACAGCGAATTTTGGCTGACCCCTTATCCGCCTGGGTGACCAGATCAATGGCAATGCGGTTTTCAAACAGTTCGATATTGGCGTGTTCCAGCACGCGGTCTGACAACGAATGGCTGACAGCCTGCCCGGTGCGATCCTGATGATGAATAATGCGGCGATGGCTGTGACCGCCCTCGCGAGTGAGGTGGAGAAAATCACTCTCGCCCTCGATGCGGGTAAATTCGACACCCTTGTCGAGCAACCAGTCGATGCTGTCACGACCGCGTTCAACAATCTGCCTGACACGCTCCTGATGACACAGTCCGGCTCCCGCTACCAGAGTATCCTGCACATGAGCCTCAACGGAATCGGCATCGTCCAGCACCGCAGCGATACCTCCTTGAGCCCACCAGGTGGAGCCGCTCTTGATGCCAGTCTTGGAAAGCAGGGCAACGCTCATTTTGTCAGCCAGGCTTAGCGCACAGGCTAAACCCGCAGCTCCGCTGCCGATAATTAGCACATCGTGATAGTTGGTTTCAGTCATGCGGATTCCTTGGTCAGGCTGTAGTATAAGTACCTCAAGCGAAATCGGCAGGTCTAAATTGCGAACTTTAGCCGACATTATTGGTCACTGATTGCTTAGCTCTGAACTACTCAAGCGGTTAAATGGATAAAAACGACAACAAAACAACCGATGCCATGCTGGTTGAACGAGTGCGCAAGGGCGACAAGAGTGCATTTGACCTGCTGGTGGTCAAATACCAGCACAAGGTGCTGGCACTGATCAACCGCTACGTAAAGGACCGCTCCGAGGCGGAAGACGTGGCTCAGGAGGCCTTTATAAAGGCCTACCGCGCGCTGAAGAACTTTCGTGGGGACAGTCAGTTCTACACCTGGCTGTATCGCATTGCTGTGAATACCGCCAAAAACCACCTGGTCTCTCGCGGGCGACGGCCACCGGGCGATGACGTGCAGATAGAGGACGCCGAATACCATGGCGGCGGCGAGGCTTTACAGGATTCGGATACACCCGACGGCGAGCTGCTGCGCAGTGAACTCGAACGCGTGGTATTCACCACCATGAACAACCTGCCCGAGGATCTGAAATCCGCTATAGTTCTGCGAGAACTCGAGGGTTTGAGCTACGAGGAAATTGCCGAGGTGATGTCCTGCCCGGTGGGAACGGTGCGATCCCGGATTTTTCGGGCGCGTGAAGCCATCAATGAAAAAATCAGGCCATTGATGGATGGCGAATAACCCCGGTGAAAAAAATATTGCCCGCGGGGAAACCTTTTCATTGCATTGCTGTCACATAAGCAACTTGATGCCTTCGTTGATAAAGGGAGCGAAATGGCTGTAACCGACAATCGGAACTCTGAAACAACGCCATCCGAGCATTCTGGCTCTGGTGTCAGTCCGGATAGCGCAGGTGCCGGCGAGGCCCAGCGCGAACTATTGTCAGCACTCGCCGATGGTGAATGTGGCGAGTTTGAATTACGGCGTCTGCTTCGCGATCTGGCTGTCGACAGCGCAAAAGCGAGCACTTTGCTTGAGGATTGGAACCGTACCCAGATGGTTTCCGATCTGCTAAATCGGCCGGGTAACGCAGCGTCGAGCGGGGCGATTGCCTCTCCCGAATTTGCCAGTCGTGTATCCGCAGCGCTTGAACCCGAAGTACCCCACCGGGATCTGGCCGCGTTCTGGAAACCCTTTTCACAAACTCTGGTGGCCGCTTCGGTTGCGGCGGTAGCCCTGGTTGGTATTCAGCAAATCAATTACGGCTCGGTTGCACCGCAGGGGGAGAGCCTGCCTTCAGCCGTAGCAGAAACCTCATCGGCGTTCTCTCCGGTAGTTATTCCCGAAGGGTTTGAACTGCCCGAGCTGCAAGCTCAGAACGTCAGCGCAAGCCAAACGGTTCGGTTGCTGCCGCAACCTCAGGCATCCGACGAGCAGGCCGGTCAACCGGAGCTAGACCCCGTTCAGTTGAACAGCTATATCCAGGAAGCGCTGAACAGCCACTACGAGGCTTCCGTGCAAGCGTCGGGCACGGTGTTTCCCTACATTCGCTCGGCTGACGTAAAAACCCAGTAGCCAGTGCTACGCCGTTTTATACAGGTTGCTGCACTTGCGTTCGCAGCGTCTCTTTCTGCCCAAACAGTCCAGAATACGGAGCCCCTTGCCGATGGTCAGGTTGCTTCCGGCGACCCCGTCGCAACACCGCTGCAACCTCGCCAACTTCTGCAAAAAATGATCGAAGCCCAGCGTGAGCAGGGTTATCAGGGTGCACTGGCATACGAACGCAATGGTGCGCTGAGTACTTTTAGCGTCAGCAGTCGCACTAATGACGACAGCCTGCTGCAATCCTTGCAGCCGCTGAACAGGGATGCCTCCAGCCGGCTGGTGTTTAACGGTTGTTCCCCGGAGAGCGGAGATGTGCTCGCCGCCCGACTGGCACAGCTATACAACTTCTATATCACGGGTGAGAGCCGGGTAGCTGGGCGCCAGGTACACGAACTCCTGCTTTTGCCGCTGGATCCTTATCGCTACGGCTATGGTTTTTCTATCGACAAGGATTCCCTGCTGATGCTGCGATCCGTGGTGATGACCACCCAACGGGAACCTATTGAGCGCATTGAGTTTGTTTCACTGGATCTCTCCGGTGGAACGTCCCCTTCCAATGCGCAGGTGAGTTGCGAGCCGGGCGAAGACAGCGAGACTGGTTGGAGTGTCGCCGAACGGCCCCCGGGGTTTGATCTGGTCGACGAACAGATTAGCCATGATGACAGCGGGATTACGCTGGTTTATTCAGACGGGCTCTCGAACGTATCTGTTCTTCTGAACCCGGTAGAGAACGCAGAATTTCCGAGCCTGACTACCCATTTGGGTGCCACCAATGTACTGCTCACTTATGCCCGCACGCTGGAGAGCCTGCATAGGGTTACCCTGATTGGCGAAGTGCCGATGCGCAGTCTCGAGCTGATGGCGAGCGGATTGCAGTACAATGGCCCCTCAGAACAACAGGACGAAACGGGCCCATGATTACCGAAAAGGCCGAAGTATTGCGTATCGAAGGTAACAAAATATTGGTGCGAATTAACCCTGCCCAGGGCTGTGCCGGGTGTGCGCAGAAGTCGGGTTGCGGTACAGGCATGCTGCAGAGTTGGCTGAACCCGGTTCAGCGCATGTGGGTGCCTCTTGAAAGCGATTTGCAAGAGCGGGTTGAGGCGGGCCAATGGGTTGAGCTGTGTGTCGAGGAGGGCGGCTTCGTGCGCAGTTCGGTACTGGTATTCCTGCTTCCAATGCTGGGCCTGGTGCTGGGTGCCTGGGTTGGCCAAAACCTGGGGCAGGATGCGACCGCCGTGCTGGGAGGCATCGCTGGTTTGCTAGGTTCTGCCGGATTGGTTCGTCTGGTGCGACAGCGTCATGCAGAGCTACTGGTGGGCGTTCCTGGAGTACAGCTCTGTAAAGAACCAACAATTCAGGAACCCTCGGGCGGCGCCTCAGTCCAAGCCTGAAAGCGACACCTTCGATCTCTTGAAAGTGGGCGGTTTTGCCCCGATTTTACATACCTGAACCAACCCTGATTCCGGGAGAGACTGAATTATGAAGTATTTGGTGACATTCTTTTCCGCACTGCTGATTGCCGGCTTGGCCCGCGCGGTGGATTTACCCGACTTTACCGACCTGATTGAGCAGACCTCACCTGCGGTGGTCAAAATCAACACCCGCAGTGCCGCGCGCAGCGCCGGTAACGCCGGCCCGCAGATTCCAGAGCAGTACCGTGAGTTTTTCGGATTCGATTATTTTGGCTTCGATGATGTACCGGAAATACCGCAAAATGGTGTGGGTTCGGGCTTCATTATCGATCGTGACGGCTACGTGCTGACAAACCATCACGTAGTCAACGGAGCGGACGAGATTCTTGTGCGTCTGAATGATCGGCGCGAATACTTTGCCGAGGTGATCGGGTCGGATCAGCAGTCAGACCTGGCCCTACTCAAGATTGAATCGGATGAGGCCCTGCCCGTGGTTGAATTTGCCGACCCGGACACTCTTGAAGTGGGTGATTGGGTTTTGGCCATTGGGTCGCCGTTCGATCTCGACTACTCGGCGAGCGCCGGTATTGTCAGCGCCATGGGGCGCAGCTTGCCCAATGGTAGCGGTCAGAATTACGTGCCCTTTATTCAAACTGACGTAGCGATCAACCCCGGAAATTCCGGTGGGCCGCTTTTCAACCTTGAGGGGGAGGTCGTGGGTATCAATTCACAGATTTATACCCGCTCCGGAGGTTTTATGGGTCTTTCATTCGCAATTCCTATTGGGGTTGCCGAAGACGTCGTGCGTCAGCTGAAGGATTCAGGAGCCGTTCAGCGCGGCTGGCTGGGCGTTTCAATTCAGGATGTTAATCAGGATTTGGCCACCTCGTTCGGGCTCGACCGACCACGCGGCGCACTGATAGCACAGGTGGTGGATGGCAGCCCAGCGCAGCAAGCCGGCTTGCAGGCCGGCGATATCATTCTGGAGTTCGATGACCGTGACATCCTGTTTTCCTACGATTTGCCCCATGTGGTGGGCCTGATCGCGCCGGGAACCGATGCCGAAGCCCTGGTTATGCGAGATGGCCGGCAACAGCGCATCGATGTCGAGGTGGGTGCATTGCCGGGCCAGGAAGTTGCGCGCCGATCAGCCCCTGCCGCAGCTCCGGCAAGCAATAGCATGTTTGGCATGACGCTGGGCAATATCGGGGTGGAAATTCAGCGTGAACTGCGCATACCGGGCGGCGTACTGGTGCAATCAGTCGAGCCCGCCTCTGCTGCGGCTCGCGCTGGCTTGCGCCGGGGAGACGTGCTGGTAAGGCTCGGTTTTGAAGAGATTACTTCGGTTGCCGAATTCGTCCGGATCGCCAGAGCCTTGCCGCAGGACAAGCTGGCGCCAGTTCGTTTCTACCGCGACGGCAACTGGTTTTTCCGTACAATCGATATTACGGACTAAAGCCACGCGGCCGGTGTTTTATTAGCGCCGCAAGCAAAGTAGACTTCGCACCCCAAAACAGCCGCCGGTGATACCGGCGGCTGTATCTATGGCCGCATTTACAGAGTAACCCTTGGTGCCAACTCAGAATAACATTCGCAACTTTTCCATCATTGCCCATATTGACCACGGCAAATCTACCCTGGCGGACAGGTTCATCCAGATATGCGGCGGGCTTTCCGAACGTGAAATGGCGGAACAGGTGCTGGATTCCATGGATTTGGAGCGCGAACGGGGCATTACCATCAAGGCGCAGAGTGTCACTCTGGATTACCAGTCTCGCGACGGTGAAACCTACCAGTTGAACTTTAT
>CAKZNR010000142.1 GCA_937129725.1 uncultured Cellvibrionales bacterium
AGAGCACCATATCCCGCGCTACCAGCCAGAAATACATCGCCAGCCCCCGTGGCGTATTCGAGCTGAAATACTTTTTCTCCAGCCAGCTTACCAACCAGGCTGGAACCGAATGCAGTTCGACGGCTATTCGCGCCCTTATCAACCGCACCGTGAAGCAGGAAAACCCGGCCAAGCCCTTAAGCGACAGTGCGCTCGTGCAGGAGCTTGAAAAACAGGGTGTGGTTGTCGCTCGCAGAACCATCGCCAAGTACCGCGAGATGCTGGGCATTCCATCGTCCAACGAACGCAAACGACTTATTAGCAGCTAGGCCATTCATGACCTGACAGCTAAAACGGACTTCAGCAGGCCGACAACCGGCGACCCTCCGGTTTAGGTCAAACTCTTGTGCATGAGGAGATTAACTATGCAACTGACTGTAAGTGGACACCATGTAGACCTGACAGATGCGTTAAACGAGTATGTGAGCAGCAAGCTGGGAAAACTCAGTAAGCACCACGACCGAATCACCAACACGCATGTCATTCTCACGGTTGAAAAGCTGGTACAAAAAGCGGAAGCGACCATGCACATCAGCGGCGCCGACCTGTTTGCCGAAGCCCATTCGGAAGACATGTACAGCGCAATCGACGATCTGGCACACAAGCTCGACCGCCAACTCATCAAACACAAGGAAAAACACCGCGACCATTAGGTTGCTGCGGGGCGCCGCAAACGGCGCCCCGGCTTCATCCCGCCTTTAATTGCCCCTCGCCCGGGGTTAGAATCGCAGTTCCTGCCTGCAACCTGCCCAGGCGCAGCGAATTTCCACTGAACCAGTTTGGTAGACATATCTTTATGCAGCTGTCCTCATTTATCGACCCGGACCTGGTATTCCATCAGTTGTCCAGCAGCAGTAAAAAACGCCTCTTCGAAGAAGTTGCGCAGGCGGTTTCGGAAAAGCATCCGGGGTTGGTCGAGAAAGACATATTCGACGGCCTGTTCGAGCGGGAGCGGCTGGGGTCTACCGGTATCGGCGCAGGTGTGGCGGTGCCTCATTGCCGGCTTCAGTCGGGCACGCAGGATAGCTGTGCTCTGGTTACCCTGGAAACGCCCATCGGTTTCGACGCTCCCGACGGCAAGCCGGTTGATCTGCTGGTATTTCTGGTTGTGGATGGCGACGCGTGCCAGGCACACCTGGATCGCCTGGCCGCGGTGTCCCGCTATTTCTCCGAGGCACAGCATCGCGAGCAAGTTCGCCAGTGCGACAGTACAGAACAACTTCGTTCGCTTATTCTGGATAGCTGAGGCACAGGCGAATGGCTGGTCAACTTCTCATCGTCACCGGTCGTTCTGGTTCAGGCAAAAGTTCGGCACTGAATGTGCTGGAAGATGCCGGATTCCGATGCATGGATAATTTTCCGGTAACTCTGTTACCTGAGCTATTCCGCCAGCAGGCGGCCGACCGCCGCTTCGCCATTAGCGTGGATGTGCGCTCCGGCGAGTCGGATATTGCCGCATTGCCTAATCTGCTCAGTCAACTGAGTGAGGCCGGGGTCGAGAGTGAAATTCTTTTCCTCGACGCCGATACACCCACCCTGATGCGACGCTTCAGCGAAACCCGCCGACGCCACCCCCTTACCGACCCTGAAACAGACTTGCGCGAAGCGCTGCAGCGAGAAGCCGAGCTGCTGGAAACCCTGCTGGACATGTCGGATATCAGTATCAACACCAGCGAACTGGCACCTGGCATGCTAAGCGACGAAATCGCCCGCCAGTTCAATCTGGCACCGGGTGAGGATTTGCAGCTGGTGGTGCAATCCTTCGGCTTCAAGAAGGGGGTGCCGATCGACGCCGATTTCCTGTTCGATGTGAGAACCCTACCGAATCCATTCTGGTTGCCCGAACTGCGCGGCCACCGGGGTACCGATCAGGAGGTTGCCGATTACCTTGCCTCCCAGCCAGAGGTGCAGGAAATGATCGATTCAATTAAAGATTTTATCGCGCGCTGGCTGCCAGGCTTCCGCACCGGCTCTCGAAATTACCTGACAGTCGCCATAGGCTGTACCGGCGGGCAACACCGTTCGGTTTATGTGAGCGAGCAGGTTACCGCCGAGCTGGGTAAGATACACTCCCACGTCATTGTCAGGCACCGGGATCTGAAACAGTGATTAGCGAAAAATTGATTTTGGTGAACAAACTCGGGCTGCATGCCCGCGCTTCGGCCAAGCTGGCCCAGCAAGCCAGCCAGTTCGGCAGCTGTGTTCATATTGGTCTGAATGAAGACCAGATGGTCGATTGCAAAAGCATCATGGCCCTGATGATGCTGGCTGCTGGCGTGGGCACCGAGATATATCTTCGCTGCGACGGCGAAGACGAAGAACGCGCCATGGACGCACTGCGTCAACTTATCGCCGACCGTTTCGGCGAGGACGAATAAGCGCTTCCACCAGATAAAAAAAAGGGTGGCCGAAGCCACCCTTTTCAAAAATACCTGCTGCAATCAGAACTCGTATTTAGCACTCAGGCTGTAGCTGGTTCCCACTGTTTGCTCGAACAGATCGACATTGCCCTGGGTAATCAACTGATTTTCACCCAACAGATTTCTGGCATTGAATTTCAGCGAGATATTGTCTGTGGGGAAGTAGGAGTATGTCAGATCCAGTGAGTCAAAAGGCTGCTCGTAGGCATCCGGCTCTGTACTGGAACCCGCCGCGAAGACTCGCTCGCCGGTCACGTTGTATGCCAGCGTTGCAGCGTGCATATAGTCGTTAGAGTCAAAGCCCAGTTGCAGATTGACCACATATTCCGATGCACCTCGCAACGGGCGAACCCGGTTGGTCGCTGCGACAGTCAGGTTGTTACCCACCTGAATCTCCGACTCGGCCAGTGTCACGTTGCCTGACACGAAGAACTGCTGGCCAAAATCACCAAGGAATTCGAGGCTCTTGAGAAACTCCAGTTCAATACCCTGAGTTTCACCCGTCTCCGCATTTTCAATAGTCGCGGTAATGGTGTCTTCTGCACCGGGATTCTGGAAGTACTCGATCGGGTTGGTCAATTCCTTGTGGAAAAGTGACAGACTTAAGTTGTCACCATTGCCAAAGAACCATTCAGCCCGAATATCCAGGTTGGTCAAATCCGAGGGAACCACGTTTGGATTACCGCGAACAATCACGTCGGTTTGCGGATCCAGGTAACTGGCGTCAGACACCTCACGAAGGTCGGGTCGAACAACTGTCTCGCTGGCCGCAAAGCGCAGGTTGAAATCGTCCGCCCAAAAATCCTGGGAGCTATAGGTCAAGGCAACTGAGGGGTAAAGCTCCTCCTCGTAAAACACTCCAGGTGGCTGTTGTCCTGCAATAGGGTTGCTGAAATCCAGCAACAGCTGCGACCCAACGCCATAGGGCGCCCAGGGGCTGCTGAATTGCTTGTACTCTTCCCAGCGCACGCCAAGTGCCAGACGCCAGGTGTAGTCGTACATCACATCCAACTGGCCGTACACCGCATCGGTGGTGCTGGCCGCCAGGTAACTACGCGAGAGGCCACTTTGGAAAACCAGATCGTAGCTATTTGCCGGATCGGTGATATTGGTATCAGACAATACATCCGATATATCACCGCCCAAGGTGGGTTGAACCGCCGGGTTGGTGCTACCCAACGAGAGATCCAGCTGGCGGAAGGTGCGTGTTTTGGTGTCAAACTTGCCACCGCCACTGACAACGATTTCCCAATCACCCTTGTAAAAGGGCATTTCCACATTGAAGCCGGAACTGGTCACGTCGTCCGCCAGGTCGGTATAGCGCACATCCACCATTCGCAAACCGAGCGCCAGCGATTCGCTGGTAATCTCACCTGTATTCACGTCTCGAGTAATTCGACCCAGTACATTGGTTTCACCCGGAATGTTGCTGGTAGCTTCGGAATCGGAGTAAAACCAGTCCACTTCCATATCCATCAGGAATTCCAGGGTTTCATCCAGCCCCAGGCTGTTCAGGGTTTCGTAACCCAGACGGTGCTCACCGGACAGCTGGTTTACTACCAGCTCACGCTGCTCGAAGCGGTAATCCCAGTTGCGCGAACCTTGACCGCTACCAAATGGCGAGGTTTGGGTGTATTTGTTGGTAACCGCAACCAAATCGTCGGTATTGCGAAGAAACAAATTGGTCGAGGTAATTTCGTGCTCGCCCAACCAGCTCAAACCGAAATTCAGTGCGCCCGTTAAGCTGA
>CAKZNR010000143.1 GCA_937129725.1 uncultured Cellvibrionales bacterium
GGCACTGCAGCTGGGCTACGGTTTCAACGAGCCCCACTGGCGAGTGGCGCGCAACACGGCGGTGCGGCTAATCGATTCGCTGCCACCGGTGAAACGGCTGTTGGCCCGCGGTGCGCGCGGAGACATTGCCTGAACCATGTCAGTTGCGGTAGATAGCAAATGAAATCGAATATTCCACGCCGGCTTTATTCGGCCGCCCTGTATCTGGCGGCGCCAGCCATGACGGCGCGGCTGCTGGTGAAAAGCCGCGAGCACAGGGGTTATCGAAGCCACCTGGGCGAGCGCTTTGGCTGGGCGCCAACCCTGGGCAGTGGCAACCGGCGGGTGCACTTTCACTGTGTATCCGTGGGTGAATCGCTGGCGGCCATTCCGCTAATTGAAAACCTGGCGCAGCAGTCCCCGCAGCTGGCCATATCCGTCAGTGTCACCACGCCTACCGGGCGTGACCGCTTGCAGGAGCGCCTGCCAAATGCCATCGAGATTGTCTGGCTGCCTTTCGATTTGCCCGACGCCATGGCGCGCTTTCTGCAGCGGTTGCAGCCCGAGCTGGTGGTGCTGATTGAAACCGAGCTTTGGCCCAACCTGGTGCACCAGTGCTACCAGCGCCAGGTGCCTGTGGTGGTAGTGAATGCCCGAATGTCGTCGCGTTCGGCGCGCGGCTACCGGCGCGTTGCCCGCCTAGCCGAAAGCATGCTGGCCGAGGTAAGCCTGGTGATGGCGCAGTTCCCCGCCGACGCCAGCCGCTTTGTCGACCTGGGCTGCCCGCCCTCGCGGGTGCAGGTAACCGGCAGTCTGAAATTCGATTCCGCACTGTCCGACGAGCAGCGGCGCAAACGCGATGAGGTTCTAAATGAGTGGGGCCTGGCCGACCGCAAAGTCTGGATTGCCGCCAGTACTCACGAGGGCGAAGAAGAAGCGCTGCTGCAAATGCATCAGCAGTTGCTACAGCAGCAGCCCAATGCCTGCCTGATTCTGGTGCCGCGACACCCGCATCGCTGCGCAGACATCCGGCAGCTGGTTGAACAGCAGCAACTGACTTGCCAGCAGAGATCGCAAATAGACGGCCCGGTTAGCGCCCAGGTGATTCTGGTGGACACCATTGGCGAGCTGGGTTGGCTTTACGGCCTGGCCCAGGTGGCCTTTGTGGGTGGCTCACTGATTCCTCACGGCGGGCACAACCCCATTGAAGCCGCGCTGTGGCAGATACCGGTTCTAACTGGTGCGCATACGCACAACTTTGACGAAGTTACCCAGCAACTTGCCGGGGCCGGCGCGCTTTATCAGGCGGAAGACCCGCAGGCTCTTTCGGGCCAGCTGAACCAGTGGCTGGCTCAACCCGATCAGGCTGCGCAGGCTGCAAGTACTGCATTGCCGGTGCTGCAGCGTAACCGCGGTTCGCTGAACCGCCAGTTGGAAGCCATCGGCAGGCTTCTCGGTATATAAAAAAAGAGCCCAGAGGCCCTTTTTTTATTACTACTGCTGCGCTTAAGGCAGGTATTGGCTGCGGTCAAGCTGAGCCTCGGCATCCAGCCAGCGGTTGATGGCCTGCAGGTCGGAAATCTGCAGCACGCCGGCAGCTGCCTTCAGGTTGAGCAGGGTTTCAATGTAGTCGTAGCGGGTATTCAGGTAGCTGCGACGCGCGCGGTAAAGGTTGCGCTCGGCCAGCAACACATCAACCAGGTTGCGAGTGCCCACTTCATAGCCAGCGGTGGTGGCTTCCAGTGCGCCTTCCGACGAGCGAATCGACTGCAAGCGCGCCCGTACCTGGCTGATGCTGGTCATTAGCCGCACATGCGAAGAGCGAATGCTTTGTTCCAGGCTGCGCTCGGCGCTGGCCAGGCGTTCCTCGGCCTCCACCAGATTGTGGTGCGCCTGCACACGCCGCGCCCAGGTGCTGCCGCCGGTAAAGGTAATCAGGGGCACGTCGAGGGTTACGCTAATGGCGCCGCCTTCGTCGTAATCGCCCGCCATCACACCTGCCGGGTCTTCGCCGTCAAGTGACCCCGAGTAGGTAGCGCGCGCGGTGAGGGTGGGGTAGTAGGGAGTGAGTGCACTGCTCTTGCCGATTTCGGCAGATTCCAGGGCAAACTGCGACAGCTCGAGGATTTGGCTGTTTTCTGCGGCAATCAGATACCATTCTTCCGCACCCGCGGGTTGCGGCGCCTCCACCGGGAAGTTGTCCATCAGCGGCGCAATATTTGCGTGCTGCTGGCCGGTGAGTACTGCCAGGTTCTCGAATGCAATGCCCAGGCTGCCCTCGGCGTCCAGCTCCTGGGAAATAATGTCATCGTAGGTGGCTTGCGCTTCCAGCACGTCGGTAATAGGCACCAGGCCAACTTCAAAACGCTGCTGCGCCTGCTCCAACTGCGACTCGATGGCGGTTTTCTCGGCGCGCACCGTTTCAAGGTTGTCGATGGCGCGCAGCACTTCCAGGTAGGCGTTTACCGAGCGCAATATCAGGTCTTGCTCGGTTTGCTCCCACTGTACCAGGGCGCGGTCTACCGCCAGGTTGCCGCTGCGGTAGCTGTACCAGTCGCCCATGTCGAACAGCGACTGGCTGAGGCTGGCGCTGTATTCGTTCAGCACGCCGGCGGGGCTTTCGACGCCGTCAACAGCGGTTGGACCCAGATTGCCGCTCCAGCTGGATTGCACGCCCACCGACAGGGTTGGCAGCAGGTTGCTGCGGCCGATGTTGTCAGCCTGCAGGTTTGACTGCAGTGCGGCGTACTCGGCGCGGTAAAGCGGATCGTTTGTTTGCGCCAACTGGTAGATATCCAGCAGGGTTTCCGCTGACGATGGCAGGCTGGACACTGACAGCGCTGCGCCAAGGCACAGGCTAAGGGGAAGCTTCTTGTTCATTGATCGAAATCCGTCCGGTTTCTATCGGTTTGTTGGGCTTGCACAGGGCGGCCCCGCTTTTCTTGCCCGGCATTTTACCACCCGGGCTGCTCAAGCGGGCTTGCAGCCGCCAATATTACACTGGATGCAAGGGGGCATCTTTGGATGCAGCAAAGCGCCCCGATGCAAACTGTCCTGAAAACAAGCGCCAAATGCTAGCACGGGGGTTTTGTGGCACCCGTTAAGAAAGCTTAAAGTGATGCGAAGATTCCGTGGCCTTAGGGTTCAGGGAAGTCGTTTCACCAGAATGGGAGTAAACAGCATTGCGTCCGGATTTTAGCCTAGATGACTTTGAAATACTCGACCAGGAGCAGCTGTACAAGGGCTTTCACGAGCTGCGCCGCTTTCGCTTGCGCCATCGGTTGCATCAGGGTGGCTGGAGCGAGGAAATGCTTCGCGAGGTTAGTGTGCGCGGCAGCGCAGCGGCCTGCGCTGTATACGACCCCCAGCTGGATGCCGTGTGTATGGTGGAGCAGTTTCGCGTGGCTACCTCGCTTGAGGGCGATTTGCCCTGGTCGCTGGAAATTGTCGCCGGCCTGATCGACAAAGCCGGCGAGCCAGCTGAAGCGGTAATTCGGCGCGAACTGCGCGAAGAAGCCGGCATTCAGCCCGCTCATGTTGAGATGATTACCCGCTACTGGGTGAGCCCGGGCGGAAGCGCCGCACGTATGCACCTGTTTGTCGCGCTGTGCGACCTGAGCCAGATTGAGGGTGGTATATTCGGGCTTGATGAAGAACACGAAGACATATTGGTGAGGGTGCTGCCGCTGGAAACGGTGCACCAGTCCGCTATTTCCGGGCAAAACAGCAATGCGGCAAGCCTGATCGGCATACAATGGCTGCTTTTAAACCGGCAAAAGCTGTACGATAAGTGGCAGAGCTTAAAGCGCACCCATGCGGGAGACTGACAAGTTGAACGAATCTCTGGCCAGAAAAGAACAGGCTGCATGCCGCAGGTTGCTTGACCTGCACGGCCAGTGCGAGCTGAACTTTTTGATGCTTGAGCGCGTGTTTCCCGACATGCGCCTGGGGTTGCGCGCCATATTGTTGGCCGGTGATAGCCGCTCCAGTACCCGGCTTGAAATTGAAGTGGTCAAGCGCGCCCCCTATACCACCCATCTCGCCCTGCATGGCACCCTGTGCCAGGTGCCCATGGCCGGCGAACTTCAGGCCGACATTCACATGTACCACGACGCGCGCATGGCAGAAGTAACCCACAGCAGTGCCAACCGTTTAATTAACCTGCGCAACAAGTACCCCAATGCACTGATGTTGCAACCCGACGAGAAATGGCAGGCCAATCACCTGGTGGGCGTGTGGCTGGATTACTTCATCAAGCACGGCCGACGTGCGGGGAACAACCCGGGTCAGCCCGGTTAGGTTTGAGGGAGTAATTTTTTGGTCAAGCTGCTGCAAATAACCGACCCGCACATCGGCGCCTCCGAAGACTACCGTCTGGCCGGCGTAGATACCCGGCGCAGCTTTGGCATAGTGCTCGAACAGGCCAGCCTGGAGCAGCCAGACATGCTGCTGCTTACCGGCGACAATGCCGGTGACTGTTCCGAAGCGGCTTATGTGCACTTTTTTCAGCAGGTAAACCAGCTGGGGTTGCCCTATTACTGGCTGCCGGGCAACCACGACCGCATTGATACCTGCGAAGCCAGCGAGGGCGCCACGCCTTTCGAGCGAAGTTTTGTGGTGGGCAGCTGTAATATCATCATGCTCGACTCGGTGATTCCGCGCTCGCCCAACGGGCGGCTGGGCGAAGCCGAGCTGCAAGCGCTGGAGCAAAGCCTGGCCGAAAATACCTCGGCCAACGTGCTGGTGTGTTTGCACCACCACCCGGTAAATATCAATTGCGCCTGGCTCGACCAGCAAATGGTGGCCGACGCCGACGAGTTTTTTGCCGTGCTGGAGCGCTATCCGGCGGTTCGCGCAGTTATCTGGGGCCATATCCACCAGGAATTCAATAGCGAGCACAAAGGCATAAAGCTGCACTCCTGCCCATCTACCTGCATTCAGTTCAAGCCAAATTCCGACGATTTTGCGCTGGATCTGGCCCACCCTGGCTACCGTGTACTGGAACTGGAAGACGATGGCAGCTTCAACACCTACATACGCCGGGTAGAAATACCCGACCTGGGTGTAGACCACTCCTGCCTGGGCTACGAATAAACCCTATTACCCTGTTCGGCTGCCGCCCCGAAAAGGGTGGCGCAGGGAGTTGCTCTGATACCCCACTGCTGCCATTATTGGCCGCTAACGCAAGTAGGGATTTGCCCGCTTGTTTCTCAGCCAAACGACATATAAATAAATGAGCGACAGCTATACTTCCAGTGACATCGAAGTTCTCACTGGGTTAGATCCCGTCCGGCGCCGCCCGGGCATGTACACCGACACCACCAGCCCGCGCCATCTGGCCCAGGAAGTTATCGACAACTCGGTTGATGAAGCCCTCTCCGGCCACGCCAGCAAAATTGAAGTGGTGCTTCACAAAGACGGTTCACTGTCGGTTTCCGACGACGGCCGCGGTATGCCGGTTGATCCGCACCCCGAATTGAAACTGCCCGGGGTGGAAGTCATTCTTGCCACCCTGCACGCAGGCGGCAAGTTCGACTCGAAAAGCTACGGCTTTTCCGGCGGACTGCACGGCGTGGGCGTATCGGTGGTCAACGCGCTGTCCGAACAGTTCGACATTGAAATCAAGCGCGACAGCCAGGTGTATCGCATGGCTTTCGCCAACGGCGACAAAACCCGCGACCTCGAAGTGGTAGACACCTGCGGCAAGCGCAATACCGGCACCCTGGTGCGCTTCAAACCCAACCCAAAATACTTCGATACCGACAAATTCCCGCTTAACGAACTGCGCCACCTGCTGCGCGCCAAGGCCATTCTGTGCAGCGGCCTGAAGGTGAGCTTCCTCGACGAAAACAAGGGCGACAAAGACGAATGGCTGTATGAAGATGGCCTGCGCGCCTACCTGGAAGAGCGCACCGACGGCTTGCTGCGCCTGCCCGAAACCGCCATCGTGGGTTCTTCCACTGGCGCCACCGAAGGCGTCGACTGGGCCCTGCAGTGGCTGCCCGAAGGCGGCGAATCCATAGCCGAAAGCTACGTAAACCTGATTCCCACCACCCAGGGCGGTACCCACGTGAACGGCCTGCGCACCGGCCTGCTGGAAGCCATTCGCGAGTACTGTGAGTTTCGCAGCCTGGTGCCCAAGGGTGTCAAACTGTCGGCTGAAGACGTGTGGCAAAACTGCGCTTATGTGCTGTCGTTCAAAATGCGCGAACCGCAGTTTTCCGGCCAAACCAAAGAACGGCTGTCATCGCGCGAAGCTGCCGTGTTCATTAGCGGCATTGTGAAAGACGAGCTAAGCCTGTGGCTGAACCAGCACACCGAAGTGGCCGACCAGATGGCCGAAATGGTGCTGGCGAATGCCCAGCGCCGTATGCGCGCGGCAAAGAAGGTCATTCGCAAAAAGGTCACTTCCGGCCCGGCACTGCCGGGCAAGCTGTCGGACTGCACCAGCGACGACCCGGAACGCACCGAACTGTTCCTGGTAGAGGGCGACTCGGCCGGTGGTTCGGCCAAGCAGGCGCGCGACCGGGTATTCCAGGCGGTGCTGCCCCTGCGCGGCAAAATTCTGAACACCTGGGAGGTGGCCTCAGACGAGGTGATGGCCTCGCAGGAGGTGCACAATATTTCGGTGGCGCTGGGGCTTGAGCCCGGCTCCGACGACCTGTCCAACCTGCGCTACAACCGCGTGTGCGTGCTGGCCGACGCCGACAGCGACGGCCTGCACATTGCCACCCTGTTGTGCGCCCTGTTTGTGCGCCATTTCCGCCCGCTGGTTCGCACCGGCCATGTGTACATTGCCATGCCGCCGCTGTACCGCATCGACATCGGCAACGACGTGTACTACGCGCTGGACGATCACGAAAAAGCCGGCGTGCTGGAGCGCATTCAGGCCGAGAAGAAGCGCGGAAAAATTAACGTGCAACGCTTCAAGGGGCTGGGCGAAATGAACCCCATGCAGCTGCGCGAAACCACCATGAACCCCGACACTCGCCGCCTGGTTCAGCTAAGCCTGGAGCAGGGCGACCCCGACGCCATTCTCGACATGCTGTTGGCGCGCAAGCGCGCAAGCGATCGCAAAACCTGGCTGGAGCGCAAGGGCAACCTGGCTGACATTACCCCCACAGGAGAAGTCGTGTGACTGACGAAGTGACACCTGGCGGCGAGATGCCGGAACACGAGGTTCTCTCTCTGCGCGACTACGCCGAGAAGGCCTACCTGGACTATTCCATGTACGTCATTCTCGACCGCGCCCTGCCGCACATTGGCGATGGCCTGAAACCGGTTCAGCGGCGCATTGTGTACGCCATGAGCGAGCTTGGCCTGAAGGCCGGCGCCAAGTACAAGAAGTCGGCGCGCACCGTGGGTGACGTGATCGGCAAGTTCCACCCCCACGGCGACAGCGCCGCTTACGAGGCCATGGTGCTAATGGCGCAGCCCTTCAGCTACCGCTACCCGCTGGTAGACGGCCAGGGCAACTGGGGCAGCGCCGACGAGCCGAAAAGCTTTGCTGCCATGCGCTACACCGAGTCGCGCCTGATGCCCTACGCCCAGGTGCTGCTGGAAGAACTGGGCCAGGGCACGGTTGACTGGGGCCCCAACTTCGACGGCACCATGGACGAACCCTTGGTATTGCCGGCGCGCCTGCCCAACCTGCTGCTGAACGGAGGCACTGGCATTGCCGTGGGCATGGCCACCGATATTCCGCCCCACAATATTCGCGAAGTGGCCTCGGCCTGCATTCACCTGCTGGAGGACTCGAAAGCCGAATTGCCAGCCCTGATGGAACACATTCAGGGCCCGGATTTCGCCACCGCCGCGCCCATTATCACGCCGCGCGAAGACATCGCGCAGCTGTACGAAACCGGCCGCGGCATGGTGCGCCAGCGCGCCGCCTGGCAAATGGAAGACGGCGAAATTGTGATCACCTCGGTGCCCTGGCAGGTCAGTGGGTCGCGCATTCTCGAGCAAATTGCCGAGCAGATGAACGCCAAAAAGCTGCCCATGGTGACCGACCTGCGCGACGAGAGCGACCACGAAAACCCCACCCGCCTGGTCATTGTGCCGCGCTCGAACCGGGTGGATACCGAAGCTTTGATGATGCACCTGTTCGCCAGCACCGACCTGGAAAAGGGCCATCGGGTAAACCTGAACATGATCGGCATTGACGGCCGGCCGGCAGTGAAAAACCTGCGCACCGTTCTTACCGAGTGGATCAAGTTCCGCCTGATTACCGTGCGCCGCCGGCTGCAACACCGGCTGGACCGAATCGACCACCGGCTGCACCTGCTGGACGGCCTGCTGATTGCCTTCCTCAACCTTGACGAAGTGATTCGCATCATCCGCGAAGACGACGAGCCGAAAAAAGTCTTGATGAAGAAATTCGACCTGAGCGAAACCCAGGCCGACTACATTCTGGACACCCGCCTGCGCCAACTGGCCCGTCTGGAAGAAATGAAAATTCGCGGCGAGCACGATGAACTGTCGGTTGAGAAGGCCGAAATCGAAGCCATTCTGGCCTCGGCCAAGCGCCTGAAAACCCTGGTGTGCAAAGAAATTCAGGCGGCCGCCGAAGAGTATGGCGACGAACGCCGCTCGCCCATCGAGCAGGCCACTGGCGAAGCGCGGTCTTTCAGCGAGGAAGACCTGCTGGTGAACGAACCCGTTACGGTGGTGATGTCGCAGAAGGGCTGGATTCGCGCCGCCAAGGGGCACGATGTGGATGCCGCCGGCCTCAGCTACAAGTCGGGCGACGGCTTGCGCGTGGCGGTGCCGGGCCGCTCCAACCAGCCGGTGAATATTATCGACAGCACCGGTCGCTGCTACTCGCTACCGTCGCACACTCTGCCGTCGGCGCGCGGCCAGGGCGAACCAGTCACCGGCCGCCTGAATGCGCCCTCGGGCGTGGAATTTATGGCCATGGTGATGGGCGACCCGGATCAACGCGTACTAATGGCATCCGACGCCGGCTACGGCTTTATTTGCACTGTGGGCGACATGCACGCCAATAAAAAGGCCGGCAAGGCATTGCTGTCGTTGCCGGCCGGCGCCAGAGTACTGCCGCCCAGTCTGGTAAATAACCTGGAAGACAGCTGGCTGGTGGCCGTGTCTACCGAGGGCCGCATGGTGGTATTCCCGGTTACCGAGCTACCGGAATTGGCGCGCGGCAAGGGCAACAAAATTATCGGCATTCCCTCGGCGCGGGTGAAATCGCGCGACGAATACGTGGCGGCCATTGTTACCCTGCCGGCCAACGCCGCCCTGCTGGTGCACAGTGGCAAGCGCTTTATGAAGCTGACATTCGCCGAATTGCAGCCTTTCCACTGCGAACGGGGTAGACGCGGGGCCAAACTTCCGCGAGGATTTCAACGGGTAGACGCCTTGACGGTTGAGCATTCCGGCAATGCAGCTGAAGAAACAGACAACAACCAACAATAATTTGATGTTGGGAGAGAAAGATGGAAGGAGTAGCCGACCAGATCACGGCGTTGATTATTAACATTGTTATTGCCGGCGTTATATTTTTTGTCGGTAAATATATCGCCAAGATGATTGCGGAAATGGTGGCCAAAATTATGGCGCGCCGCGACACCGACCCGGCGTTAATCAGCTTTGCCAAAAGCCTGCTGCACTGGGCACTGTTGGCCTTTGTAGTAATTGCCGCGTTAGCTCAACTGGGTATTCAAACCGCCTCATTCGTGGCGCTGATTGGTGCCGCCGGTTTGGCCGTTGGCCTGGCTCTGCAGGGCTCGCTTTCCAACTTTGCGTCGGGTGTGCTTATCCTGATATTCAAGCCCTTCCGCATTGGTAACTTTATTACCGCCGGCGGTGAGTCGGGCACGGTAAAAGACATTTCCATCTTCACCACCGAACTGGTTACGCCAGACAACAAGCAAATTATTGTGCCCAACTCATCCATTATGGGCGGCAGCATCACCAACGTATCGGCCAAGGAAACCCGCCGAATCGATATGGTGTTCGGCATTGGCTACGGCGACGACATCGACAAGGCCAGGGCAGCATTGCTGGATTTGATCGAAAAAGACGAGCGCATTCTGAAAGACCCCGAACCGCAGGTTGCGGTATCTGAACTGGCCGACAGCAGCGTGAACTTCGTGGTGCGCCCCTGGGTGAACGCCGCCGACTACTGGGCTGTGATGTTCGACTTCACTGAAGTAGTGAAAAAACGCTTCGACGCCGACGGAATTTCTATTCCCTTCCCGCAGCGGGATGTGCATGTGGTTAACGAGAAGTAGCAAAGTGATATTGCCCCGGTTTCGGGGGCTGTGACCTTAAAAAACGCCGCTAATCAGCGGCGTTTTTTCTTTGAGAACGAAGCCTGTTCCAGTAGTCCAGGCGTTTCTGAATTTCGCGTTCGAAGCCGCGCTCAACGGGCTGGTAGAACCTTTGCCGACCCCTTTCTTCGGGAAAGTAGTCTTGTCCGGAAAAGCCCTCGGGCGTGTCCGGGTCGTAGATGTATCCCTCGCCGTATCCCTGCTCGTCCAACAGTTTAGTGGGCGCATTCAGGATGTGCTTGGGCGGCATTAGGGAGCCGGTTTTACCGGCGGCCTGGCGCGCGGCCTTGTAAGCCTTGTATACCCCAACCGATTTGGGCGCCGTGGCCATGTACACCAGCGCCTGGGCCAGGGCCAGTTCGCCCTCGGGTGAGCCCAGCCGCTCGTAGGCTTCCCAGGCCGCTATGCATTGGCTAAGGGCGTTGGGGTCGGCCAGGCCGATGTCTTCGCTGGCCATGCGCGTCATGCGCCGGGCAATAAAGTGCGGGTCTTCGCCGCCGTCCAGCATGCGCGCAAACCAGTACAGGGCGGCGTCGGGGTCGCTGCCTCGCACCGACTTGTGTAGCGCCGAGATCAGGTTGTAGTGGCCCTCGTCGCCCTTGTCGTAAAGCGGAGCACGCTTTTGCACAATGCAAAGCAGGCCTTCGCCATCTAGTTCATCCCCTTGCGACAACACGCGCTCGGCCATGGAAAGCGCATAGCGACCGTCGCCGTCGGCCAGGGTTTTCAGCAAGTCGCGCGCTTCGCTGGTAAGGGGTAGGGCGGTGCCTTCTTCGTGCTCGGCGCGTTGCAGCAGTTTTTCCAGCGCTTCGTCGTCCAGGCGTTTCAGCACCAGTACCTGGCAGCGCGACAGCAGCGCGCCGTTCAGCTCAAAGGAGGGGTTTTCGGTGGTGGCGCCAATCAGAATAATGGTGCCGTCTTCTACCATCGGTAGAAAGGCGTCCTGCTGCGACTTCATAAAGCGGTGAATCTCGTCCACAAACAGCAGGGTTTGCTGTCCGTTCTTGCGCCGCAGGCGCGCCGCCTCAAATACGTTTTTCAGGTCTTTCACGCCCGCGAAAATGGCGCTGAGTTGCTCGAAGTGCAGGCCGGAGTTTTCGGCCACAATGCGCGCCAGGGTGGTTTTGCCGCAGCCGGGTGGGCCCCACAAAATAATGGAGGTCAGCTTGCCGCTGTCCATCATGCGCCGCAGCGGCATGCCCTCGTTGGTGAGGTGTTCCTGGCCGGCTACATCGGCCAGCTGGGCAGGGCGCAGCCGGTCGGCAAGCGGGCGCTGCGGTTCGTTTTGTTCGGCGTCAGCCGGCGGTGCAAACAGGTCAGACATAGGCCCGGCAATTAATCCAGCAGCTTGCGCAGCTCGGCCAGCTTTTGTTTGGCAACTTCGCGGTCCAGCGGTTCGGGCTTGGCCTCGTCGCTGTCTTTTTGCTGTTCGATGGCTGGCAGTTGCTCGCCGTTCATCAGGCGGGTTAGCTGGTGTTCGTACTGCTGCTGGAACAGGGGAAAGCTGCGCGACTCGTCGGTGGTGGCCAGGCGGTGCCAACCGGCGGCGCGGCCCGCCCAGTAAACCGCCGGGTGGCTCCACTGGTGCGATACCTTGGGGCTGGGCGCGTTGCAGGCTTCCATAAAGGCGCTGCGCACGTCGGGCAAGTTTTTGCCGGTGGCGCAGGAAGCGCAGGCGCGCAGCATTTGCGCCAGGGTAGGCAGGTATTCGCTGGTTTTGATGATTTGCTCGCCGGCGCGCGAGATTTGCCCGGCCGGAAACTGCAGCAGGCTGGCAAGCCACAGCTTCTTGGTGGTGTTCAGGGTTTCCGTGTCGGGGAAGGCCTTGTAGTACTGGTTGTGGTAGTTCACCCGGAACAGGCCAAACAGTTCGTTCACTGCCATGGCCTGGTCTTTGTCGGCCTGCCTAGCTTGCCCAGCTGGTGTCAGTGAGGTCATCAATCAGTTTCCTGTCGCGGGTGTTATCGCCGCTGTTGGCCGTGTGGCGCATTTGCCACTGGCGTTTTACGAACTGCAAAAAGGTGGTGTTCCAGCTTTCGCGGGCCTCGTTGCGGTCGCGCCAGTAAATAATAAATTCCGGCACCAGTTCGCGCGCAAAGCTACGCTCGATGCGAGCCAGGTCAATCACGTCCCACACGTCGGCGCTGGGTTGCCAATTGCCCTCGATGGGCCGCGGGTCGTTGTCGTTTTCCACCGCGTGCTGAAAGCGCGCCCACTGGCGGCGCACGTGGTTAATAAAGCGCGCGTTCCAGGTGTTGCTGCGCTCGCCCTTTTCTTGCCAGAACAGCACAAACTCGGGAATGGCGTCGCGAATAAAGCTTTCGTTCACACCCGCCTGCACCCGCAGAATGTCCAGCGCGTCGGCGCTGGGTTGCCAGTTCATGTCGATGGCGGCGGGCTCGGTAGCGTTCTGGCTGGCCTGCTTTTGCCAGGCCGGCTGTTGGCTGGCCTGGAATCGCTGCCACTCGCGTGCCACGTGCTGCACAAAGCGGTTGCCCCAGGCGTGGCGTGCTTCGCCGCGCTCGCGCCAGTACTGCACAAAGGCGGCAATCTGGTCGCGCGCAAAGCTGGTGGGAATGCCTTGCTGGTTAATCAGTGCCATACAGTCGCGGTCGGGTTGCCAGTCGGGCGACATCTGTTGGCCGGCTCGAAATGCGCTGCTCTGTTCGGGTTGCGGTGCCGGCTGCGCGGCCGACTTGCCGGCGGCTTCGTCGAAGGCGAAGCGCAGCTCGCCGCTTTCGGCCAGCGGTGGCGAGCTTACCAACAGAATGCCCTTGTCGCGCAGGCTGTTCAGCGCGTGCTGCAAACGCTCCAGGGTTAGAAAGGGTAGCAGCCGGTTCAGTTGTTTAAGTTGCACCTGGTACCAGCGGTAGCCGCGCGATTTCTCGCTGGGTAAAAAGTCGCCCAGTTGCGCCAGACAGCTAAGCACCACGGCCTCTTCCAGCCCAATGGTGGCGGCCAGCGAGGGTGAAATAACAATCTGTCGTTCGGGTAAAAGTGAGGGCACGAAGGCTGTCTTTGGGTCGGGTTGAGCGAACAGCACATGCTACACTCGAGCGCTGCGGATAAGAAGTAGCTGGCGCGTTAACGGGGGAAAAATGGCCAAGTCTAAAACGGCATTTGTGTGCAACGAATGTGGTGCCGATTACACCAAATGGCAGGGCCAGTGCAGCGCCTGCGGGGCCTGGAACAGTGTCAGCGAAATTCGCCTTGGCAGTGCCGACAAAACCCGTCGCAGTTCCACCGGCTTTGCCGGTGCGGTTAGCTCCAGCCAGAAGCTTGCCGAGGTGAGCGTTGAGGAAGAAGCCCGCATTGGTACCCATTTTGCCGAGCTCGACCGCGTATTGGGCGGCGGGCTGGTGCTGGGGTCGGCCATTCTGATTGGCGGCGAACCGGGCGCGGGTAAAAGCACGCTGCTGTTGCAGGTGCTTTGCAAAATGGCTGCCAGCCAGAAATCACTTTATGTTACCGGCGAGGAATCGCCCCAGCAGGTTGCCTTGCGCGCGCGCCGGTTGGGCCTGCCCAGCGAAGACCTTTCCATCATGGCCGAAACCTCGCTGGACGCCATTATGGCTGCGGTGCAAAAAGAGCGCCCGCGGGTGCTGGTGGTAGATTCCATTCAAGTAATTTATCGCGACGACATTACGTCGGCGCCGGGCAGCGTGTCGCAGGTGCGCGAGTGCACCGCCGAGCTGGTGCGCTACGCCAAGCAAACCCAAACCATATTGATTCTGGTGGGCCACGTAACCAAAGAGGGTTCGCTGGCCGGCCCCAAAGTGCTAGAGCACATGATTGACTGCTCGCTGCTGCTGGATGCTTCGGCCGACTCGCGCTACCGCTTGCTGCGCAGCCAGAAAAACCGCTTCGGTGCTGTCAACGAACTGGGCGTGTTTGCCATGCTCGACACTGGCCTGAAAGAAATTGGCAATCCCTCGGCGATTTTCCTTAGCCGCAACGAGGAGGTGTCGTCGGGCAGCCTGGTAACCGCCGTGTGGGAGGGCAGCCGCAGCCTGCTGGTAGAGATCCAGGCGCTGGTAGACACCAACCATTACCAGAACCCGCGCCGCGTGGTGGTGGGGCTTGAGTCGAATCGCCTGGCCATGCTGCTGGCAGTGTTGCACCGCCACGCCGGTATTGCTGCCGGTGACCAGGATGTATTTTTGAACGTGGTGGGCGGGGTAAAAATAACCGAAACCGCCGCCGATTTGCCGGCCGTGCTGGCTATTCTTTCCAGCCTGCGCGAGCAAGCCCTGCCCAGCGACATGATTGCCTTTGGCGAAATTGGCCTGTCGGGAGAGCTGCGCCCGGTAAGCAACGGGCAAGAGCGCCTGCGCGAGGCGGTGAAGCAGGGCTTCACCAAAGCCATTGTGCCCTGGGCCAACCGGCCGCAAAAGAAAATACAGGGCATGGAAGTAATTGCCGCCAAAACTCTGGTCGAGGCGGTCGAAGCAATCTAGCCTCGGAAGGAGTGTCTGACCCCGCCTCGGGAGGAAGTGTCTGACCCCATTAGGGGTCAGATGCTGAAAGTGTGTCACAGCATCAGACACCCGGTTTCGCCGGGCATCTGACCCTGCATCGGGGGAAGCGTAAGACCCTGCATCGAGGGAAGAGTAAGACCCTGGATCGGGGGAAGTGTCTGACCCCGCAGGGGTCAGATGCTGAAAATGTATCACCGCATCAGACACCCGGCTTCGCCGGGCATCTGACACTGCATCGATGCTGGTGGCTACCTCAGCCACCAACCCCTTAAATGTCGTTATACCCCTGCTCGTTGTGCAGGCGAATATCCAGCCCCTGGGTTTCCGATTCAGGGTCTACCCGCAGCGGCGTGACCAGGTTCACCAGCTTCAGCAGCACAAAGGTAACCACCGCGGTGTAGGCAAAGGTTGCCAGCACGCCGGTGAACTGCACACCCAGCTGCGCACCAATGGACACGTCCAGCCCCTGGCCGCTAAATAGGCCCAGCTGGTCGGAAGCAAAAATACCGGCCAGCAGGGTGCCCAGAATGCCGCCCACGCCATGCACCGGGAATACATCCAGCGAGTCGTCGATATGGAACTTCTGCTTAATGGCCTGGGTGGCGTAGTAGCACACCACACCGGCACTGATACCAATAATTAAAGCCCCGCCCGGGCCCACATAGCCAGACGCCGGGGTAATGGTGCCCAGCCCTGCCACCATGCCCGTAACAATGCCCAACACCGACGGCTTGCCGAAACGAATCCACTCCATGGTCATCCAGGCCAGCGAACCAGCTGCCGCCGAAATGTGAGTTACCAACATGGCCATGCTGGCATCGCCGTTGGCGGCCAGTGCCGAGCCGGCGTTAAAACCGAACCAGCCTACCCACAGCATGCCGGCGCCAGTTACTGTCATGGTGAGGTTGTGCGGCAGTAGCGGTTGGGTGGGAAAGCCATTGCGCTTGCCAATGACCAGCGCTGCAACCAGCGCCGCCACACCGGCGGTAATGTGTACCACGGTGCCACCGGCAAAATCCAGTAACCCCATGTTGCCCAGCCAGCCACCGCCCCAAACCCAGTGGCACACCGGCGCGTACACCAGCACAATCCAGGCCACGCTAAACAGCAGCATGGCCGAAAAGCGCATGCGCTCGGCAAAGGCACCCACAATCAGGGCCGGGGTAATAATGGCAAAGGTCATCTGGAACATGGCAAACAGGGTTTTGGGAATGTCGCCTGCCATGCTGTCTTCACCCA
>CAKZNR010000144.1 GCA_937129725.1 uncultured Cellvibrionales bacterium
AGTCAAAGTGTCAGACTCCCCGCGCAGCGGGGGTCTGATGCTGGGAAGAATGCCGGGTCGTCAGCATCTGACCCCTGCGGGGTCAGACACTTCTCCAGTGGCGGGGTCAGACACTTCCTCCTCGGTGTGCGTTTAATCTCGTGTTGAACCGCTGCGGGGTCAGACACTCATTATGGGCTGCGGCAAAGGGGTAATCCCGTTGCCGGCTATGGCATAATCCCGCCCCCATCCTGCGATATCGTGGCGAATGAAAAAAAAGCTGGAAGTTCGCGTATTTACCCTCTCTCCGGAAGTGCACACCGATTCGGCTGGCAACTTTCTGATTGAGTATGCGCGGGTGGAAACTCCAACCGGCCCGGCTTGCCTGGCCAAGTCGGGTGGCCGTGTGGTTAACCTGCTTCTCACCACCGACCGCGCGCGAGTAGTGGCCCAGCTTGAGCGCGAGTGGAAGGGGTCCAAAGTGCGCGAGTCGAAAGAGGCGATCAAGGAATTTGCCGAAGAGCTGTTTACCGGCACATGCCAGCGGGTCGACCTGCTGTTGAAAGGCACGCCCTTCCAGCTGGAAGTGTGGAAAGCGCTGGTAAAAATACCAAGCGGCGAAACCGTAAGCTACCAGGATGTGGCCGACCGTATTGGTCAACCTTCTGCCGTGCGCGCTGTGGCCAATGCCATTGGCGCCAACCCGGTTTGCCTGCTGGTGCCCTGCCACCGTGTGATCAAGTCGGACGGCAGCCTGGGTGGCTTCGGTGCCGGCTCCGCGCGCAAGCAACAAATTCTGAATGCCGAAGACGTCAGGCTAAACTGAGTTCGGTGTGGGAGTAACCCGATGAGCAATCCCGAGCAAACCCATTTTGGGTTCAAAACTGTCGACGTAAACGACAAGGCCCGCCTGGTGGCCAGTGTGTTCGATTCCGTGGCGGGCCGCTACGACCTGATGAACGACCTGATGTCCTTTGGCATTCACCGGGTGTGGAAGCAAATTACCATTGAAAGCAGCGGCGTGCGTCCGGGGCAGTCGGTGCTCGATCTGGCCGGCGGAACCGGCGACCTGGCCAATGCCTTCAGCAAGCGCGTGGGCAGTGAGGGCAGGGTAGTGCTGGGCGATATCAATGCCTCCATGCTGAAGGTAGGGCGTGAAAAGCTGATTGACCGCGGCGCGGCCAACAATGTGCGCTGGACCCAGTTGGATGCCGAGGCCTTACCCTTCGCCGACAAGAGTTTCGATTGCGTGACCATCGCTTTTGGCCTGCGCAATGTCACGCGCAAGGAAAAAGCATTGCAGTCGATTTTCCGGGTGCTGAAACCGGGTGGCCGCTTGCTGGTGCTGGAATTCTCCAAACCGGTGCATTCCTCGCTTGCCAGACTGTATGACGGCTACTCTTTCAACTTGCTGCCCCGCATGGGCGAGTGGGTTACCGGCGACGCCGACAGTTACCGTTATCTGGCTGAATCCATTCGCAAGCACCCCGATCAGGAAAGTCTGGCTGGCATGATGCGTCAGGCCGGGTTCGAGGAAGTGGGTTATACCAACCTGACCGGCGGTATTGTTGCCCTGCACCGGGGTTATCGGCTGGCATGATTGATTCCTCACTCAAGTTGGCCGAATCGCTTCTGAACCAGGCCCTGGCTACCGACGAAACAGCCACGGACAGCCTGAAATCGCTGCAGGGCGCCAGCCTGGGTATTCACTGCCTGGTGCCGCCACTCAGCCTTTGGCTGCAGCTGGAAGGTGGCCAGGTTCGCCTGGCAAGGTGGCAGGAAGGAAGCGACGATACGCCCCAGGTCTCCATTAGCGGTAAGGCCACCAGCCTGATGCGCATGGGTATGCAAATTGCCGACCAGGGCAGTGCCGATTTTTCTGCTTCCGGGGTAAGCGTGGAAGGCGATGTGGGTGTGTTGCTGGGAATTAGCCGCGCCTTTTCGCGGCTGGATATCGACTGGGAATACCTGCTGGGCCAACTGGTGGGCGAAAAGCCGGCGCGCTTTGCCTTTATGGGGCTGGCCGAGGCCCGCAAAGTGGCACCGCAGGTGCAGGCGCGCGGGCGTGAAATGGGCTCCGAACTGGTCAGCCAGCTGGGGCTGCTGCGCAACGCCGATATCGAGCCGGTGCAACAACAGGTACGCGAGCTGCAGTACCGCATTGACCGGGTTCAGGCCCGCCTCAAGAATTTGGAGCAAAACCAGTGACCAGCCTTTTTCGCCTTGTGGCCATCTGGTGGAAGGTGTGTCGCTTCCGGCTGAACGAACTGTTACCGGCAGATGCGCCCTGGCTGGCGCGTTTGTTTTTCTGGCCTGCCTTTATTGTAGGCCGCCGGTCTGGTGGTCGCGCCGAGCGCCTGCGTGAATTTCTGCACCAGCAGGGCCCCATTTTCGTCAAGTTTGGCCAATTGCTGTCGACTCGCCCCGACCTGCTGCCCGAAGATGTTGCCATGGAGCTGGCCACGCTTCAGGACCGGGTGCCACCCTTCGATGTGGAAATTTTCAAGGAGATCGTCGAGGCCAGCCTGGGCGACAGCCTCGATAACCTCTTTGCCAGTTTCGACCCCCAGCCATTGGCTTCGGCCTCTTCCTTAGCCAGCCTGACAGAGGCATCATAATCACCTGAAATACGCACCACATCACAACCGTCCACATACAAACTACCCCCTGCTGATCCGTGATTATCTAAAACACACAAAACCACCCAACACAGGTCAATAGAGCAATGAGTGCATAATCACAGAAAATAAATATCGATAAATAGAAATAATTTGTCGCAAACCAACAAGTTGACGAAACAAAGGAAACTATGT
>CAKZNR010000145.1 GCA_937129725.1 uncultured Cellvibrionales bacterium
ATAAACCGATTGAGGGAGGGGAGATATGGACGTCACAAATGACAGCCACAGATGAAGCCCTCCGCTACATCGATGCGTTCACGTCCGGGGCCGGTATCGGGCTCGAAGCGCTTGCTTCTTACCGTTGCGGGGGCAGCGGTGGCTTTGTAGTCGCCTGCCATAATTGGCGGTACTCACCACACTTCCCGTTTACCCTGATGCAATTTTGCCGGGCGGGGCAAAATCATCAGGCACCCAAGAGGTAGTGCAAATTTACGTTGGTGCTGCCGGCAGGGTCAACAAGAGTTTTACCTTATGCTCATGCCCAGCCGCGGGAACGCCTGATAAACTTGCCCACCCTCAAGGAGATACTGTTTTGGGTTACCGGCTTTCAAAAATATATACACGCACTGGCGACGAGGGCACCACTGGCCTGGGCGATGGCTCGCGGCGGCGCAAGTCGTCGGCTCGCGTGCATGCCATGGGCGAGGTGGATGAACTGAACTCGGTGCTGGGGATGTTGATTGCCATGCTGGAAGGCGAGCCTGAGCTGGCCGATTTTTTGTTGACTCAGCAGCATCGACTATTTGATCTGGGTGGAGAGATATCCATTCCCGGTTCCGAGTTGATTAAACCCGAACACGCCATGGCGTTAGAGGAGCAGATCGACCTCCTCAATCAGGACCTGGCGCCGTTGGAAAACTTCATCTTGCCTGGCGGCAACGCACTGGTCGCCCAGGTTCACCTGGTACGTTCGGTTTGCCGGCGGGTTGAGCGCTGGTTGGTCGACCTGGATGAAAGCGAGACCCTTAACGCTGGTTCGGTGTCCTACATCAACCGCCTTTCCGACTACTTTTTTGTTCTGGCGAGGCATCTGGCCAAGCGTACCGGGTGTAAGGAAATTCTTTGGCAGTCAGGTCGCTGATACTTTTCCCAGAATAGACGATTCGATGCCGCCTTTGCCCGGGATAGTTCCCCGAGAAGGGTTTTTTTGATTTCTGCATTGACTTAGTCCGCAGGCCATCCAGAATCGGGGCTATGAACATCAGCCGCTATATCTTTTTGCTGCATCGCTACCTGGGCATTGGTCTGGGTGTCATCGTAACGCTCTGGTGCCTCAGCGGTTTTGTCATGATGTACGTGCCCTTCCCCGAGGTTTCGCGGCAGGAAAAGCTGTTTGCTTCGCCGCACCTGACATTCGACGATTGCTGCCAGGTGCCTTCGGTAGACGAGTTCGCTGAAATCCCTCTGG
>CAKZNR010000146.1 GCA_937129725.1 uncultured Cellvibrionales bacterium
ACCGAACCGGTGGCAGCATCCATGTGGTTATCAACAATCAGGTTGGTTTTACTACGTCCGACGTCGAAGACAGTCGTTCCACCGAATACTGCACCGAAGTGGCCAAAATGGTTCAGGCACCGATATTCCACGTCAACGGTGATGACCCGGAAGCCGTGGCCTTCGTGGCCGAACTGGCAGTGAAATATCGCTATACCTTTGGCAAAGACGTGGTTGTCGACCTGATTTGTTACCGTCGACGCGGCCACAACGAAACGGATGAGCCCTCGGCAACTCAGCCGGAAATGTACCAGCGCATTCGTAAACAGCCCACAACCCGCACGCTTTATGCAGAGAAGCTGGCGCGACTCGGCGACGTCAGTGAGGCTGACAGCGATGCCATGATGAACGAGTTCCGCTCGCGGCTGGATCGCGGTGAGTCGGTAGCTCCCAACCTGGTAACGGTTCCCAATCAATCTCTATTCGTCGATTGGAGCCCCTATCTGGGCCACGATCCTGATGTGCCCGCCGACACTGGGATGCCCATTGAAGACCTGAAGGCATTAGCTAATAAAATCAGTGATATACCTGAAGAAGTTAAAGCGCATAGGCAGGTTGCAAAGGTCTATGCCGATCGCCGTAAAATGGCCGAGGGAGAGACTCCCCTGAACTGGGGCATGGCCGAATTGCTGGCGTATGCCAGCCTGGCAACATCCGGCTTCAGAGTGCGCATGTCCGGTCAGGACGTAAGGCGTGGCACCTTTTCGCATCGTCACGCCGCGGTTATGGATCAGAACTCCGGGCACCCCTGGGTGCCGCTGGAGCACCTGGCGGAAGAACAGCGGCCCGTCGAAATATACGATTCGCTGCTTTCCGAAGAGGGTGTGCTGGCATTCGAGTATGGCTATGCCACCACTACGCCGGGAGCGCTGGTAGTCTGGGAGGCACAGTTTGGTGATTTTGCCAACGGTGCACAGGTGGTGATTGACCAGTTCATTACTAGCGGAGAGCACAAGTGGCAGCGCCTTTGCGGTTTGACTCTTTTGCTCCCGCACGGCTACGAGGGGCAGGGCGCCGAGCATTCTTCGGCTCGACTCGAGCGTTTTCTGCAAATGTGCGCCGGGCAAAATATTCAGGTATGTCTGCCCACAACGCCTGCGCAAATATTCCACCTGCTGCGACGTCAGATGATTCGTCCGACACGCCGGCCGCTGGTTATCATGAGTCCCAAGTGGATCTTGCGACACCCCCTGGCTACTTCCTCGCTGGAGGCTTTGGCGGAAGGCAAATTTCACACGGTAATAACGGATGAAGAAGTGGACCCCGCGCGCACCCGCAAGGTGGTATTGTGTTCCGGTAAGGTTTACTACCATCTTTATGAGGCGCGCAAGGAAAAAGGCATCGATGATGTCGCCCTGGTGCGTATCGAGCAGCTCTACCCCTTCCCGGAAGATGAGCTTGCCGGCCTGTTGCAACCCTTTGCGGATGCGCAGTCAGTGGTTTGGTGTCAGGAAGAGCCGCAAAACCAGGGTGCCTGGTACAGCAGTCAGCACCATATGCACCGGGTTATTTCCCGAGTGATGCCGGGTAGACAACTTGAATTTGCCGGACGCGAGCACTCCGCTGCGCCGGCGGTGGGGTACATGGCCCGCCATTTACAGGAACAAAACGCGCTCGTTGAAGACGCACTTAGCTAGAGAGAACTGAGCAATGGCAATTGAAATTAAGGCACCTGCATTTCCTGAATCAGTACAGGACGGCGTGATTGCAGAATGGCACGTTAAGCCAGGTGCGGCTGTAAAACGCGATGAACCGCTGGTTGATATCGAAACCGACAAGGTGGTGCTTGAGGTAGCGGCCCCCGCAGACGGTGTAGTCGCAGACATTCTCAAGGATGTTGGTGATACGGTTCTCAGCAATGAGCTGATCGGCAAGCTCGAAGAGGGCGCATCGGCCGAGCCAGCTGCAACACCAGCCGAACCTTCAGCCGAATCAAAACCCGAGCCACAGTCAGGCAGTGAGCAAATGCAGCCAGAAGCGGCAGAAGAGGCCGAGGGTGAAGCAAAAATTAACCCAGCGGCCAAGCGGCTGTTGGAAGAAAACGATCTGACTGCAGACAGTATTCGTGGTACCGGTAAGGGCGGCCGTATTACCCGAGCCGATGTTGTGAACTACATGGACGGGCTCACCGACGGTGACGAGCAACCTGTAGCTCTGCCCACCCCGGCATCAAGCCGCGAAGAAAAGCGTGTACCCATGTCACGGCTGCGCACCCGGGTAGCCGAACGGCTGCTGCAGGCCACCCAGTCAACTGCCATGCTGACCACCTTCAACGAGGTGGATATGACGGCATTGAAAGCCCTCCGAGCCGCTTATCGTGACGATTTCGAAAAACGCCACGGTATCCGCCTGGGCTATATGTCATTTTTCGTGCGCGCCTGTGTCGAGGCGTTGAAGAAATACCCCGCGGTGAACGCTTCCCTGGATGGCGACGATATTGTTTACCACGGTTACCAGGACATCGGGGTGGCCGTGTCTTCCGAGCGCGGTCTGGTGGTGCCGGTGCTTCGCGATGCCGACCGGCTTAATCTTGCCGATACCGAAGGCCGCATATCAGATTTTGGCGCCAAGGCTCAAAGCGGCCAGCTAACCATTGAAGACATGACCGGAGGCACCTTTACCGTTTCCAACGGCGGTGTATTCGGTAGCTTGCTGTCCACACCCATTTTGAACCCCCCGCAAACGGCCATTCTGGGAATGCACAAAATTCAGGATCGACCCGTTGCACTCAATGGTGAAGTGGTGATCCGGCCCATGATGTATCTGGCCCTGTCTTACGATCACCGTTTGATCGATGGCAAGGAAGCGGTGCAGTTTCTGGTGGCGGTAAAGGAAATTATCGAGGATCCCACGCGAATCCTGTTGAATTTATAAGGCTGTCTCTGATCAGGGCAGAAAGGAAATTGTTATGAGTACAGAATTTGACCTAATGGTTATCGGGTCAGGACCCGCCGGATACGTGGCAGCCATCCGCGCCGCCCAGTTGGGGTTGAAAACCGCCTGTGTCGAAAAATGGAAAAGCGCCGAGGGCCAGGGTGTCAACGGTGGTACCTGCCTTAACGTGGGCTGTATACCCTCAAAGGCACTTCTCGACAGCTCGCACAAGTTCGAGGCCGCCGCTCACGATTACTCTCGGCACGGAATCGGTCTGGACAACCTCACCATTGATGTTCCGGCCATGCTAAAGCGCAAGCAACAGATTGTTGAGCAGCTTACTGGCGGCATCTCCGGCCTGTTCAAGGCCAATGGAGTAACTTCAATTTTCGGCACCGGCAAATTGCTGGCATCCAAACAGGTGGAAGTGACTGATTTTGAGGGAAAAACCACAACCTACTCAGCCAAAAACGTCATTATTGCGACGGGCTCTGTGCCCATTGATATCCCTCCGGCCCGGGTGAACCAGGCAGAGATCGTTGATTCTACCGGCGCTCTGGAGTTTCAGGAGGTGCCCGAGCGCCTTGGCGTGATAGGTGCTGGCGTTATCGGCTTGGAGTTGGGCAGTGTTTGGGGTCGGCTGGGCTCGGAAGTAGTTGTCCTCGAGGCTCTCGACAAATTTCTGCCGGCAATGGATCAGGAAGTGTCGAAAGAGGCTGCAAAAGTATTCAAGAAGCAGGGCCTTGATATTCGCATGGGCTGCATGGTGACAGGCAGCAACATCAAGAAGGGCCAGGTAGAGGTAACCTACAAGGAAGGCGACGAAGAGAAGACCGAAACCTTCGACAAGCTGATTGTCTGTGTGGGCCGGCGGCCCTTCACAGACGGTCTGCTGGCAGATGACTGCGGTGTCGAAACCGACGAGCGCGGTTTTATCAGTGTAGACAAACACTGCGCCACTGATGTGGATGGTGTGTGGGCCGTTGGCGACGTGGTTCGGGGTCCCATGCTGGCCCACAAAGGTAGCGAAGAAGGCGTGATGGTTGCCGAACGAATCGCTGGCCAAAAAGCCGAAATGAACTATGACCTGATTCCCGGCGTGATTTATACCCACCCTGAAATCGCCAATGTTGGCAAAACTTCGCAGGAACTGCGTGAAGCCGGTGTTGAAATCAAGGAAGGCAAGTTTCCATTTGCCGCCAGCGGCAGGGCATTGGCCTCAGACGATGCCGTTGGCTTCGTAAAAATCATTGCAGATGCGCGTACCGATCAGGTGCTGGGCGTGCATTGCATTGGTCCCGCCGCAGCTGAACTGGTGCAGCAGGGCGCCATTGCCATGGAATTTGGCAGCAGTGCCGAGGACATCGGCACGATGGTGTTCTCACACCCGACCGTTTCCGAAGCGGTCCACGAGGCAGCGCTGGCTGTCAATAATCATGCGATTCATATCGCGAATCGCAAAAAGAAATAACAATCACACAAGGCTGAGAAACAGAGAATGAATCTTCACGAGTACCAGGCCAAGCAGCTTTTTGCGCAATATGGCCTGCCCGTCTCCGAAGGCGTGGCAGCATCAACTGCTCAAGAGGCCATAGCGGCTTTCAAACAGATCGGCGGCAAAGCAGTCGTCAAGGCCCAGGTTCACGCTGGCGGACGAGGCAAGGCCGGTGGCGTAAAGCTGGTTGACACTGCAGAGGAAGTTGAGGAGTTTGCCAAAAAATGGCTGGGCAACCGACTGGTAACCTACCAGACAGACGCCGCAGGCCAGCCGGTTAGCCGCATCCTCGTGGAAACCTGCACTGATATCGCCAACGAGTTGTATCTGGGTGCCGTAGTCGACCGCAGCACACGCCGTATCGTCTTCATGGCCTCTACCGAGGGCGGAGTGGAAATCGAGAAAGTAGCCGAAGAAACACCGGAAAAAATTCTCAAAGCCACAGTGGATCCCCTGACTGGTGCACAACCGTACCAAGGCCGTGAACTGGCTTTCAAGTTGGGTCTGGAAGGCGTGCAGGTGAAGCAGTTCACCCAGATTTTCCTGGGTTTGGCGAAAATGTTTGAAGAGAAAGACATTGCCCTGATTGAAGTTAATCCGCTCGTGATTAAGGAAGACGGTGATATTCACTGTCTGGACGCCAAGCTGGTTGTTGACGGCAACGCCCTTTATCGCCAGAAAGACATTCAGGATATGGACGATCCGACGCAAACCGATTCACGCGAAGCACACGCGGCCCAATGGGACCTGAACTATGTTGCCCTGGATGGCAACATCGGCTGCATGGTAAATGGTGCCGGCCTGGCCATGGGCACAATGGATATTGTGAACCTGCATGGTGGTTCGCCCGCCAACTTCCTCGATGTAGGCGGCGGCGCCAACAAGGAACGGGTTGCGGAAGCTTTCAAGATCATCCTGTCTGACGAGAACGTTAAAGCCGTGCTGGTAAACATCTTCGGTGGAATTGTACGTTGCGACATGATCGCCGAGGGAATTATCGGTGCTGTTGAAGAGGTTGGTGTCAGCGTACCCGTGGTGGTCCGCCTTGAGGGCACCAACGCCGAAAAAGGATCCGAAATCCTGGCCAGCAGCGGTCTGAATATCCAGGCTGCTACCTCTCTTACCGACGCGGCCGAATTGGTCGTTGCAGCAGCAGCGGAGTAAGTTTCCGGATGAGTATTTTGATCGACAAAAACACCAAGGTTATCTGTCAGGGTTATACCGGTTCGCAGGGCACCTTTCACTCCGAGCAAGCCATTGCCTACGGTACCAAGATGGTAGGTGGCGTAACGCCCGGAAAAGGCGGCCAGACTCACCTCGACCTTCCGGTCTTCAATACGGTGGCCGACGCGGTAGAACAAACCGGGGCAGAGGCATCCGTTATCTACGTTCCTGCTCCCTTCTGCAAGGATTCCATTCTTGAAGCCGCCAATGCCGGCGTTAAGCTGGTTGTTTGCATTACCGAAGGCATCCCCACCCTGGACATGCTGGACGCGAAGGTTCGCTGTGACGAGTTGGGCGTTACCCTGATTGGTCCGAACTGCCCGGGAGTGATTACCCCCGGCGAGTGCAAAATTGGCATCATGCCCGGCCATATTCACAAGCCAGGCCGTGTGGGTATTGTTTCCCGCTCGGGTACCCTGACCTATGAAGCGGTCAAGCAGACCACCGATTACGGGTTTGGCCAATCCACCTGTGTGGGTATCGGTGGCGACCCAATCCCCGGGTCAAACTTTATCGATATTCTGGCGCGCTTCAACGACGATCCGGCGACCGAAGCCATTGTGATGATTGGCGAGATTGGCGGCACGGCTGAGGAAGAAGCAGCCGAGTACATCAAGGCCAATGTCGACAAGCCTGTGGTTTCCTACATTGCCGGTGTGACTGCGCCTCCGGGCAAGCGTATGGGCCATGCGGGCGCGATTATTTCAGGTGGCAAGGGTACCGCAGACGAGAAGTTTGCGGCACTGGAAGCGGCGGGTGTTAAAACCGTTCGCAGCTTGGCCAAAATTGGCGATGCGCTGAAAGAAGTTACTGGCTGGTAAATACCCGCCTTTGCTTAGAAAAAGCCCGCCGCCTCCACGAGGTTGGCGGGCTTTTTTGTGTTCGCATTGGTGCAGTGCATAGGCAGGTTTTCTCATGGCAGAGTGCCCTGCGGGTTTTACCGCACCGGATGCCGGGCAGGTGTGCCTCGCGACCGCTTGCCCTTCGGGTTCCCTCATCCGGCTCTGCCTTCAGGGCGCTGCGCAACTCGCTCGCTCGCAAAACGACTCGCTTTCGCTCATATAGTGCTCGCGCTGATTCCTTCAGGCATTCACCGGCTTCGGCAACGCGGTCTGATTGCTCGTCACACCCGCCCGACCTCCGGCGCGGGGGCGAGTCCGACTGCGGTATGCTGCGTCGAGTTACCGGAGGAAGTTACTTTTTTCTCGGGGTATCCAGCACCTGGGGGCGGGGCAGAACCAGCAGGGGTTCATTTTTTTCCTCATCGTCCTGATCTTTTTTCAGCGACTGCTGGGTGTCACTCCAGTGCATCAATTCCAGCCAACCCGATTCGTCTTCGACTAGGGCAGTGCAGCTTTCGGTCCAGTCGCCGTCGTTACAATAGAGTACGTCGTTTATTTTGCGTATTTCTGGCTGGTGAATGTGTCCGCAAATAACTCCGTCCAGACCGCGTTCTGCAGCCTCGGCAGCAGCCGCTTCCTCATATAGCTCGATCGTTTTACGGGCCTTTTCGACACGGTTCTTTAAATAGGTGGCGGCCGACCAGTAGGGCCTGCCCATCCATTTACGAATGCGGTTTCCTGCCTTGTTGCAAAACAGCAGCAGGTCATACCCAATATCGCCCACCATCTTGTTCAGCCGCGAATGCCGAATCGCGTTCTCGAACTCGTCGCCATGGCACAGCAGAAACTTTCGGCCGTCGGCCATGGTGTGCACGTACTCCCGGTGCACCTCGATATTGAGAATTTTGTCCCCGGCAATGTTACGTGCGATCGCATCGTGGTTGCCCGGGATATAGATAACCTTTGTGTTGCCTCTCGCGGCAATTTTGATGAGTCGTTTTAGCACTGTGTTGTGACGCTTCGGCCAGTAATAGCGGTTTTTCAGCGCCCACATGTCAATGACATCGCCAATCAAATAGAGCGTGTCGCATCGGGTCTGCTTGAGAAAATCGAGCAGAAAATCAGCCCGACAATGGTGGTAGCCCAGGTGAATATCGGAGATGAAAACGGAGCGGTAGTGTCGTTTTCGCCTTTCCAGTTTCTCAGTCAAGCGGGCTTGGACTCCTGTTTACAGGCGGAATGCCGGGTTCGCTGATATCTGGCAGCAGCGCTTGAGCCCACAATTCACGGGAAATCTCGGCGACATCCCGTTTTGCTCCATCTGCAATCCATTCGGCTATGGCTTCGGCCGTATTGGGGTAAACAATTTTTTGTCCTGAAGGGCTGTTTAGCCACAGCTCGACTGTATCCGGGTCGAGGCGGGACATCCCGCGACCATAACCCAGTTGCTCCAGCGCCAGGGCGTTGGATTGTTGCTCGGGTTGGCCATCCATGGGTTTCACCAGCACCTTCATGCCTAGCTGAAGTGCCTCGCTGGCCAGCTCAAAGCCGGCATTGCAAATAACGCCCTCGCAGGTCAGCAGATCACGCTGGAACCCGGTGCGGCTGGGTTTGTTCCAGCGCAGGTTCTTTTTCTGGTAGTCCGCAGCCTTGGGGTGATACAGGACAAACTCGGTGTCCTTGAAGCGCCGCAGTAGTTTGGTGATGTCGGCGCGCGACTCGAAGGGCAGGTACACCATGATGCGGCCGGGCACCGGTCGGTAGGCTTCGGTTTCGACCGGCGCGATAGGCGGCATGATTGGGCAATCAAAGTGATACCAGTGCAACCCGGCAGACACATCCGCAGGGGCAAAGTTTTGCAGAATAAACTGGTCGACAATGGTGCCACGCACCTGGGGAATCGGGTGGTAAAAGGCGTATTGATGCCCCAGCCCCACTACTTTTTTGTAGGCCAGTTTGCCGGCCCAGGCCGTGATGGGTTCGAAATCGGTCACCACCAGGTCGAACTGTTCGATGTCCAGTTCCTTTACATCCTGTGTCAGGCGGTACATGTTGTTTCTTAGCAGGGTATCGCCCAGTTGCACACGGCCTTTTCGGCTGAAGAAGGTCAGGCCCTCTTTTGAGATGTAGTCACCAAAGGGTTCCATATCGAAAAGCTCGGAGGGTTTGCGCCCCGAAAAGAGGTATTGAACTTCAACACCCAGCTTTTCCAGTGCGGGGGCCATCGCCCTGGCTCGTGTGATATGACCGTTACCGGTTGCTTGTACGCCAAACAGGATCTTCAAAATGCTCTCCTCATGCCATGAATCATATGACCCCGGCATGACAATCTTGTTGCAGGGGTAAGGTCAATGACGCGAAGAATAAAGGTTTTTCTGCCGCCTGATCCATTCCTACTCTTGAAATTTGCCATCTTTTCCCCAATTTGCACACTGAACCCAAGATTTCCTACAGGAGTACCCATGAGTAATACGGCCGCACCAGAAAAGCGCGAGTTTCAGGCAGAAGCCAAGCAGTTGCTGCACCTGATGACGCATTCGCTCTACAGCAACCGCGAGATATTTCTGCGTGAGCTGGTGTCGAACGCGGCCGACGCCTGTGACAAGTTAAGAAAATACTCGCATACTTAGAGAATCCGATAAACTATTTACACTATTTATTGCATCAGAAATAATTACATTA
>CAKZNR010000147.1 GCA_937129725.1 uncultured Cellvibrionales bacterium
AGCGGCGCGACAGGTTGGGCAACACCCCTTCAAAGCGGTGGCGCCGGCGGTACTGGTCGCCCCGGTCATTGACGTACAGCATTTCCAGTTGCTCCTCGCCGGAGCCGTTTAGCAGGATGTCGCGAATACCCTCGTCCAGCTGTTGGAAGGGCGTATCAATGTCGAAATTGTAGTGTTTGGCAACCGAGGTAAGCATCTGGAAGCTGTAGTGGTTGGTTCTGTCCCAACCGCGCACTGCGCCTTCGGCCAGGCTGGCTTCCGGATGGAGCACCACCTTCTCGGGGTCGAAGAACTGGGTAATTCCCAAGCCGTCGCAACTGCTGCAGGCGCCGATGGGGTTGTTAAAGGAGAACAACCGTGGCTCCAGTTCGTTCAGGCTGTAGTCGCACACCGGGCAGGCGTAACGAGCCGAAAACAGCTGTTCGTTCGACTCGTCATCCATATCGGCCACCAGGGCCAGACCATTGGCCAGGCTTAGTGCGGTTTCGAATGATTCGGCCAGTCGCTGGCGAATGTCTTCCCGAACGCGGAAGCGATCAATTACCACTTCAATATTGTGGTTCTGGTTTTTTTGGATTTCCGGCAGGTCGTCCAGGTCGGCAATTTGGCCGTCGATACGCACGCGCACAAAACCCTCGGCACGAAGCTGGGCCAGGCGCTGTGCATGCTCACCCTTGCGGTTGCGGACAATGGGGGCAAGAAGTTGAACCCGTTTTCCTTCGTCGAGCCCCAGAACATGGTCAACCATCTCTGAAACGGTTTGCGCTGCCAGGGGTTGGTCGTGATCCGGGCAGCGAGGCTCGCCGATGCGTGCAAACAGCAGCCGCAGATAGTCGTAAATCTCGGTTACGGTACCGACTGTCGAGCGAGGGTTGTGCGAGGTGGATTTTTGCTCGATCGAAATGGCCGGAGACAGGCCTTCAATGCTGTCGACATCCGGTTTGTCCATCATCGACAGGAACTGGCGAGCGTATGCAGAAAGCGATTCCACATAGCGGCGCTGCCCTTCGGCATAGAGGGTGTCGAAGGCCAGTGAAGATTTACCCGAACCCGATAAACCGGTAATTACGACCAGCTTGTCGCGTGGAATATCCAGGTCGATGTTCTTCAGGTTGTGGGTGCGGGCGCCACGTATTTCGATTGATTTCATTAACTACTACTTGGGGAAAGGCAAGCGGCTAATTATCCCGGTTGGCCGGATTCTGTTCCAGCGAACGGGCAATAAAGTTTGGTTAGTGTCTGACATGCAATTTTCAGCATCTGACCCCTGTCGGGGTCAGACACTTCGAGTGAACAAGTGTCAAAGCCGGAGATACCAGCATCTGATCCCTGTCGGGGTCAGACACCTCGAGAGTACAAGCGCCAAAGCAGGGGATACCAGCATCTGACCCCTGCCGGGGTCAGACACTTCAAGATTGACACTTTAATTTGCCTGCTGAGCGCGGTTGTATTGAATGTCTGCCACGGTAAGCGCGGTCATGTTGTAGATGCCGCGCGGTGACACCGAGGGAATCAATACGTGGGTGCCCTTGTTCAGGCCAACCAGGCTGGGCCCAACCAGGCGCGCCTGGGTTAGCGAGCGAATCAGACCCAGGCAAATGCTGGCGGCGTCCATATTTGGCATTACAAGAACATTGGCCGGGCTGTGAAGCTGCGATTCGGTGAATATATTTTCCCGGTACCAGCTGTTCATGGCGGTGAAAGAGTTCATCTCGCCTTCTATCTCAAGGTCGGGTTGTTGTTCGCGCAGAATTCTCGCAGCTTCTTTCATTTTCAATGCGCTGGCGTCTTCGTAAGTGCCGAAATTCGAGTGCGAAAGCAGGGCCACCCGCGGTTCAATATCGAACTTGCGCGCGAAGCGTATGGCTTTTTCCGCCGCGCTCACTATTTGTCGTACGCTTGGGTCGACATGCACAAAGGCGTCTGTCAGAAACAGGGGGCCGGTAGTCTCATTTACCAGGGCGCAAACCGAC
>CAKZNR010000148.1 GCA_937129725.1 uncultured Cellvibrionales bacterium
TCCTGGCTTTGGTCGGAGAAACGCACCTGAAATCCGATCGCCTCGCCCAGTTTGGCGCCGGTTTCCTGAGCCAGGCGCTGGGCCACACTGCGCGCAGCTACCCGGCGCGGCTGGGTATGGCCAATGCGGCCATGTATACCGCGCCCCGCACGCAGACAAATTTTCGGCAGCTGGGTGGTTTTTCCCGAACCCGTTTCTCCCGCAACCACCACCACCTGGTGTTCGCGCAGCAGTGCTTCGATGCGGTCCGCCTCGTCGGCAACGGGAAGTGGCTGCAACTGGGTGTCCAGCTGCAAAGCCTGTCGTTGCGCCACAGTAGAAAGCGAACGCTGCACGCGTTCGTCGATGCGCGCTTGCAAACGATCTACCGGTTCACCGCGGGACAGCCGTGCCTGTACCGCCTGCATCTGGCGCTGCAGAGGCTGCCGATCGGCATACAGCAAATTGTGCAGGGGCAGCGGATTGTCAGCCCCCGGTAGGGATGGATTCATTCTGTACTGGGCTTGCCCCGGCCGTGGATTGACACGGCGCCGGGCGGGTTATTGATCGCGAAGTTCCTTGCGCAGGATTTTACCCACATTTGATTTGGGTAGCTCGTCGACAAATACCACTTCGCGCGGAACCTTGTAGGCGGTAAGTTTTTCACGGCTCCAATTGCGCAATTCTTCCTCGGTAAGGCTGTCACGGGATTTTACGGCAAACAGCTTCACGTACTCGCCCTCATCGCCCTTGCCGCCCACCACCGCACATTCCACCACATCGGGATGGTGCACAATCACGTCTTCAATTTCATTGGGGTACACGTTAAAGCCCGACACGATAATCATGTCTTTCTTGCGATCGACAATGGACAGCATGCCTTCGCTGTTCATTAGGGCAATATCGCCCGTGTGTACCCAGCCATCGGCATCAATTGTGGCGTTGGTTTCCTCTTCCTGTCGCCAATAGCCCTTCATGGCATTGGGGCCGCGGAACAGCAATTCGCCTGGCTCGTCGATACCCAGCGCTTCGCCATTCTCGCCCGCTATGCGGATATCGGTGGAAGGGAAAGCCACACCCACGGTACCCAGCCGGGTATTGCCAGGAATATTCACACACAGGATGCCGGACGACTCGGTCAGGCCGTAACCCTCACAGATACCAACCCCTGTGGTTTTTTCCCCGCGATCGGCAATGGCACGCCTAAACGCC
>CAKZNR010000149.1 GCA_937129725.1 uncultured Cellvibrionales bacterium
AAATTCAATCATCTTGTCGGTAAAGGTGATGCTGGAGTAATAGTCTTCGGGCGGCAGAATTTTTTCGCCGTCGGCGGCGTATTCCGATTCGCCATCGAGGCTGCCGTCCGGCTCAATGTTCAACCAGTGGGTGCCCGCTCCGCCCAGCATGCTCCAGGTTCGAGTGTAGCCGCGGTCCGATGGCCATTCGCCAGGGTCACTGCCGTTATCCCACTTGCCGGCCAGAAAGGTCTGGTATCCGGCCGCCGAGAGTATTTCCGGCATGGTGGCAGTATCCGGGTTGATCTGAAAATTCTGCCGTGGCCCGGTGGCGCCCAGATTGTTGTCCATGCCCGTATGGAACATGGCGCGCGTGGGGTTGCACTTGATCGCCGTATGGAAGTTGGTAAAGCGGGTTCCCTCGCTGGCCAGCTGGTCCAGGTTGGGCGTGCTGATTTCACCGCCGAACATGCCGATATCCGAAAAGCCGAGGTCGTCGGCCATGATGTACAGCACGTTGGGCCTGTCGGCGCTCGGTGGTACCTGCTGCACTTCGGCTTGCGGTGCATCACTGTTACTGCAACCGGCCAACAACAGGGTTGCGCTCAGTATGCTCGGAAGAATGAGTCTCGACGGTGTTGGTTTCACTTTTTGTCCCCCTTTTCAGGCGGACGAGTGTATATCAGCACCCGCCTTTTTCGCCAACAGTCTGACTTTTGCGCAATAGCGCACCATTTTCAATGTGGTCGGTCATGGGAAACTGGTCAAACAGGGCGGTGGCAACAATCTCGTGGGTTTGCGTCAGCTGCTGCAGGTCGCGATGCAAGCTCTCCGGGCTGCAGGAAATGTAGATTATCTGCTCGAAGCGCGCGGCAAAGGCGCGGGTAGCAGGGTCTAACCCGGCGCGCGGCGGATCCACCAGCAGGTGGCTGAACTGATAGCTGGACAGATCGATTTCCTGCAGGCGGCGAAAAGGGCGAACACCATCCATTGCCTGCACCAGTTCTTCGGCCGATAGCCTGGCGCAGGTCAGGTTGGTGCACCCATTGTTCTCAATGGCCCATTCAAGTGCGCGAATCGATACCTTGCTCAACTCGGTTGCCAGCACCTTGCCAAAGCACCGGCTCAGGGGCAGGGTGAAGTTGCCGTTGCCGCAATAAAGCTCCAGCAGGTCGGTTTTGTTTTTACCTGCCTGTGCCACCACCCAGTCAATCATGTGGCAGGCCATGGCGGCATTGGGCTGGCTAAAGCTGCCCTCGTACTGGCGATATTTCCAGTTGCCGGTGGCCGTGGTGAGACATTCTTCCAGGTAGTCTCTGCCTAGCACCCGTTTCCGCTTGCGGCTGCGGCCCAGAATTTGCGCGTCGAGTAACCTTTGCAGTGGGCGCGCCGCTTCATCCCAGTCTTGCTCAATCGGTCGGTGATAAATCAGGGTCACCAGCAACTCGTTCGATAGCGTAGCGAGGAACTCCACCGTGTAAAGCCGTTGTTTCAGAAGTTCGTTACGGTTTATTTCCTGCATCAGCAGCGGCATTGCCTGGCGGATTCGGTCGCAGGCGGGCGCGAACTGCACGATGGGTTGTGGAATTTTTGTACCCGGGCGGTACATGGCGTAATGCGCCTGATTGTCCTGGTGCCAGATGCGAAACTCGGCGCGGTAGCGATATCCCTGCGGTTGCGAGGCGTACACCTCGGCTTCGGGTGCGCCAAATGCCTGCCACAGGTCGGCCATTTTCCGTTGCTTTTGCTGCAGGTTTTCCAGGTAGGAGCTCACGCCGGGTTCCGCCAAAATTGGCCGAGCATTATAAGTGCTCCATTCTGGCTGCAACAGCAGGAGGCGACCTTTACACTTCTTAAGTAACCTTCATTGAGAAGGGCGGCAATGCAGCCTAGAATAGGCCAATTGTTTGGGAGGTGAACAATATGTCTCAGCCAGTCACAGAATCAACAGATTACCCGGCCGGTGAAGCGGCTTTGCCCGATGGGTTGACGCGTCGGCAATTCCTGCGACGCGCCGGCGTCTCCAGTGGGGCCCTGGTTATTGCGTTCAACCTTCCGCTGGGCCGGCAGGCCGGGGCGGCCGAGGCTGCCCAGCGAATGCAACCCAATGCCTACGTGGCCATCGATCTGGATGGCACGGTAACGCTGGTTAACGACAAGTCTGAAATTGGGCAGGGTATTTCCGATGGCTATGTGAATGTGCTGGCCGAAGAAATAGGTGCCGATCTTGCCAAAGTGCGGATGGCCCCCATCCCTACCGACCCCTCCAGTTGGGGCAGTCGCATGAGTGTCAGCGGTTCCCGGTCCATGCGAGGTGCATGGAGCAGCTTGCGAACCGCCGGGGCGCAGGCGCGCAGCTTGCTGGTACAGGCTGCAGCTTCCCGCGCCGGGGCGTCTGCCGATAGTCTTTACACCGAAGCGGGTTTTGTGCGAAGTCGCAGTGGCGACCTGGCGATTCCCTTCAGTGAGCTGGTGGCCGATGCGGCGCTCTTGCAGCCGCCGGAAAACCCGACCCTGAAAGATCCTTCCGAATTCACCATTATTGGCAAGCAGGATGCGCGCATGCGCATCCGCGACCAGGTAACTGGCAAGGCCGTATACGGCATGGACGTGCAGCCCGAAGGCCTGCTGTACGCCACCATTGAGCGCTCGCCCGTGTTCGGCGGTAGCCTGAAATCTTACGACGACAGCAGTGCTCGCCAGGTGCCGGGTTTTGTGCGCACCCTGGTGGTTGAGCCCAACTCACGTGCTGGTGTGCACGCCGGTGTTGCCGTGGTGGCCGAAAGCTATTACGCGGCAGCCAAAGCCCGAGCTGCGCTGCGCGTGCAGTGGGACGCCGGTGCCAACGCTAACCTGGATTCCGACCAGGTCCTTGAAGAGTTGAAACAAATTTCTACCCGGCCGCTCGAAGACCCCGAAGTGCATGGTGATTTCGATGCCGCCTACAGCTCGGCAGCCAGGCAGCTGGATGCCACCTATAGTTCTCCCTTCTTGCACCATATGACCATGGAGCCCATGAACTGTACTGCGCATGTGCGCGCCGACAGCTGTGAGGTGTGGGCGCCCACCCAGGGGCAGGGCGGTGTTCAGGGCACAGCGGCAAGTCTGACCGGGCTGGAAGAATCCAGCATTACCGTGCATACGCCGCATATCGGCGGCGGCTTTGGTCGACGGCTGAAGGGCGATTTTGCGTATGAAGCGCTTTACGTGGCGCGCGAGTTTGATCGCCCGGTGAAGCTGATCTGGACACGCGAGGACGATGTTCGCTACGGCGGCTACCGGCCCATGTCGGTATTGCGCGGCCAGGCCGGCCTGGATGCCCAGGGCAGGGTGCAGGCCATAAGCATGACCCTGGCTACCCAGGACCGCTTTGGGGCTCCGCATATCTACTACGATGTACCGAATGTGCGCGTGGGCAAAAACTCGGCGTCCAACGACATTCCAACCGGTGCTTGGCGCGGTATTCACCACAACCATTCGGCCTTCTATCTGGAATCCATGATGGACGAGTTGGCGCATCTGGCCGGGCAGGATCCGCTGCAGTTCCGCCTGAATCACCTGGCCGACGACTCTCCCTACGCCGCGGTGTTGCGCGAAGTGGCCGACAAAAGTGATTGGGGCAGCCCATTGCCTGCGGGTCGCGCCAGGGGCGTTGCTCTGGGTGGCGAGCTGGCTGGCACCTTTGTCGCTCAGGTGGTGGAAGCTTCCATTGAGGATGGTAAACCGGTAGTGCACCGCGTGGTTTGCGCGGTAGATTGCGGTATTGCGGTTAGCCCGGGTTCAGTGAAAGCCCAGGCCGAGGGTTCCATTCTGTACGGTCTGACCGCTGCACTGTATGGCGAAATCAATATTCGAAACGGTGGAGTGGTGCAGAGCAATTTCCACGATTACATGCCTTTGCGCATGAATGAATCACCGGAAATCGAAATTCATATCATGCCCAGCGAGCGCGATCCGGGTGGCATGGGAGAGCCGGGCGTACCGCCCCTGATGCCGGCACTGACCGGGGCAATTTATGCATTGACCGGCGAGCGGGTTCGGGACATGCCGATCCGGTTGAACCGGGCTTAACAGCGGAGAAAGCATCATGGCGACTTACCAGCTGCAAATAAATGGCGAAAGCCGAACCATTGACGCCGAGCCCGACGTGCCACTGCTTTGGGTACTGCGCGACGAAATGGGCCTTACCGGCACCAAGTTTGGCTGCGGGATGGGCCTGTGCCGGTCCTGCACAGTTCTGATTGACGGCGCGTCCAGCTTCAGCTGTATGCTGCCAATCAGCAGTGCGGCCGGCAAGGCAATAACCACCATCGAAGGCCTGGCCGAAGACGGCGAACTTACGCCCGTTCAGCAGGCTTGGGTAGAACTCGATGTGCCCCAGTGTGGCTACTGCCAAACCGGGCAAATTATGACAGCCACTCATTTGCTGTCGGACCACCCGCAGCCCAGCGACGCCCAGATCGACGCCTACATGTCGCCGGTAGTGTGCCGTTGCGGTACCTACCCGCGGGTGAAGGCCGCCATCAAGCGCGCCTCCGAACTCTTCTACGAAGCCTGATGCAACTGAAGCGTCTGACTCCGCAGGGGTCAGATGCTGAAGTTTTCCCGAAGCTTGAATCAAGCCAAGTGTCTGACCCCGCAGGGGGCAGATGCTGAATTTTTCCCGATGCCTGAACCAAGCCAAGTGTCTGACCCCGTAGGGGTCAGATGCTGAAAGTTTTCCCGAAGCCCGAAACAAGCCAAGTGTCTGACCCCGCAGGGGTCAGATGCTGAAGGTTTTCCCGAAGCCCGAAACAAGCCAAGTGTCTGACCCCGCAGGGGGCAGATGCTGAAGGTTTTCCCGATGCCTGAACCAAGCCAAGTGTCTGACCCCGCAGGGGTCAGATGCTGGTAGCACTAGCTAAGGCGATTCTGTGCCGTCATTCTCCAGCACCAGCACTTTCACCCTGCCCAGCTCTTCACCACTGCCGTTGGCCTCGGCGCTGAATTCGCCCATGTGCAACTGGATGGGAACGCGCAGCGACTCGCGGCCACCGTGCTGGCGCGCCACTTCAATCGCAAGCAACCAGTCACCCGCTTCCAGTTCGCGATCGGCCGAGTCGAGCCCATCCCATTCCACCACAAAGCTTCCCGGCCCACGGGTGGCTCCAGACATGGCATCCAGGCGGTGGGTAGCCTTAAAGCCCAATACCTCCCACCAGTCGGACAGATCAGGCAACCAACGGGCCCGGTTATACAACACCTTGATAGAGCTGCGCGGCTTGCCTTCGGCTGTTTCCAGCCATATTGCTACGAAGGGTTCCCGGTAGCGCCCTCGACTTTCCTGGTAGGGCAGTTCAAAGCTGATCAGTACGCGAGTTTCGTCGTCTACCTGAGCCAGCAGTGGCGGAGCAATCAGAAGCAGGCAAAGCATCGCCAGGCCAGCGGCCGCGCCATAACCGCCGGCAAAAACCGCCGGAGTTTGGGAGTTGCTGCTGCGGCCTTCAAACAGGCGTGCGAAAAAGTCAGTCATACTTACATTCTAGGCTGCTTGGCACTGCAGAAAATATCAGGTTTACAGAGATTTACTGACGGGCATGTAACGGCTACTCGCCAGGAGGGGCACAAGCATTCTGATCAAACGCCTTCTCCATAAAAACGAAATCGGGGCGACTAGTGTCGCCCCGATCTAAAGTGGCCTGCCATGCGGCAGGTTTCATCAGTCGACTCTAAGCTAATTGAGTCGCAAATCAATCCAGCGACTAATCATTCCGGCAATGGCAAGGTTGTTCCGATCCTGCATCATCAGATGGCTATTGCCACTGGCGCCGGCCGGAATTCGAACTGCGGCCAGTTCCTCTTCGCGGCTTTGCAGCTCGGGTACATCTCCCAGGGTAAGCAGGTCGGCCTGACCGCCCGAAGCACGATGTGCATTGAGTTGATCAATGCAGCTTTGCAACGAGTTGGTCATGCCGCGCTGGGAGAGGTAATCGCCGTACATGGCGAGTACCGGCACCTGAGTCAGCGGCTCAATGGCCTCGCAGCCTGTCGGTTCCAGCAATACCAGGCTGCGCACCAGGTCGGGTCGCAGCCTCGCAACCTGGGCTCCGGTCTCCACCGCCGCACCGTGCAGGATCAGATTGGCCGGGCCGTTATCTTCCAGCGCCTCGATCATATTGCGCGCATTGATAATCAAATCCTGGTCGTTGTTCACGTAGGTGGCGTAAGCCGGCAGTGAACTGTAGAGCTGCATGACCTGCTCCAGTGGGTATTGACTGTCGGGGTAGGCTTCACCCTGCACCGGGCCAAAACCCCAGGCACGCCAGATATCGGCCGGCTGCAATTTGTCCACGCGCTGCAACAGCGGATTGTCCGACTCGCCACAGCCCTGGTGGTCGTAGCAAATGACTCCGTCATTCAACAGGGCGAAGGGCAAGATGTTCTGCGGCGAGTTCCCAGTGTTGATCCAGTCGTAGGCGTAGGCATGATGGCCAAGCTGTGCGAAACCCTCCAGCCAGCCGTCACGATTATCCGGCGTGCGGGCAAATATGTAGGTTGAAAGCCCTACATCCGGCACCATCAGCACCGGCCCGTTGCCGTTATTCAGGTTGGTTTCAATGTAGGTAACCAGTGCCTGGTTCATCACTCCGCGCAGGCTTTCCTCACCGTTTTGAATGCGCACCTGTTCGGCACCCACCATGTAGCTGGCAAACTTGTTGGCGCTCACGGGCTCGTTGGCCTGAAGTGGCGGAATTGTCAGGGCCAGTGCGGCCATTGCTGTGAAAATACGTTTCATGGGTGTGCTCCTCAATCCTGCACTGCAGCGACAATGTCGCTCCAGAGCTCGCTGTTAGCGGGCGGGTTGGGGTTATTCACGCGGCCCTTGATCCACAGGCTGAGCGCAACCGCCAGTTTGTCGTTGTTGTTGTCCTGGGTAAAGATGTGGTTGTTGCCCGCTACACCGGCCGAAACTCCCACTTCTTTCAGGTTGGCCAACTCTTCGGGCGTAATGACATCGGTAACCGGCGGGAAGGGCGGCAACAGCAGAACATCGCCTTCGGCACCCGCTTCGCGCACCGCTTTGGCTGTGTTCGCACAGCGCAGCAGGCGACCGTCGGCGCGGCCAATGTAGGCGTAATCCATAAACATGGACAGGAAAGGAAGAGCCGACTTGTCTTCCCAGGAAGGCCCGCAGCTGACGCTTTCCAGCGCCACCACGGCGGTGTAAAGCTGGGGGTGCGATTCGGCTGTGCCATCCACCATGTTGAAGCCGGCACTGTGACCGGCAACTACCGCGGGGCCAATCATTTCCAGCAACTGCACCAGGCCGTCCTCTTCCGAGCCGGCCAACACTTCATAAGGGAAGGGCGCCGGACCGGCAGGCGCGTTGCGACCACCACCTCCGCTTGGCAAGCCCCAGCGCGTAGCCCAGCTGGCATAGAATTCGTCGATATGGGTGTCAATAATGCGGTTGTCCGGGTAGGGAAGGTTTTCCTCCGGGCCAATGCCCCAGCGTTCCCAGATGTCGGCATAGTTCCAGGTGGCAGGCACGGGTACGGTGTCGGCGCTCACTCCCTCGGGAAGGTTGTTGTCGGCGCGCATCATAAAGGGCGTTGCCGGTTGCGGCGAGGTACCGTAGTTCACCGGATCAAACACATAAACCGCGTGGCCTTGTCGCACCAGTGCTTCTACCCAGCCGCGACGATTATCGGGCGTCGAGGTGTAGAAAAAGTTGGTTAAACCCAGCCCGGGCACCAGCACAATCGGGTCTGGATGACGCAATTCTGTGGGCGTGGCAAAGGTCACCAGGTTTTGGTTAATTACCTCCTGATATTTGCTGCCGTCGGCGCCCGTGAATTCAACCAACTGGCCGCCAACAAAAAATTGGCCCCAGTCCTGTAACTGCACCGGTCCCTGGGCCCATGCCACGGCGGGCAGCACCAGCATGCCCAGGCATATTTGCTTGAGTTTTTTCATTGTTGTTCCCCCATTCAGGCTGCGCAAGCTTAGGCTGCGCGGAACAACCCTAACAGCAAATCTAACCCGGGGTTAACCTGAGAAGCATTTTTTCACAAAGTTTTCGCACCCTTGGGCGTGCAGCGCAGTAAGATAAAAACTCCGCTCTTCAGGAGACAGAAGATGAACACAAAAACGGCAGGATTAATTGCTATGTCGATCGCTTTGCTGACCATTGCCGGCTGTGCACGCAATGGGACAGTCCCGGGCGATTCGGGCGTCATCGTGGATACGCAGAACATGGACATGGCCCAGTACCAACAAGACCTGGCAGAGTGCCGCGCATACGCCGAGCAAGTGCCCGTGGGTGAACGGGCTGCAGGCGGTGCCGTTATTGGTGCCGTTATTGGTGGTGCCATCGGTGCAGTGCTGGGCGACGGCGAGGGTGCCGAGCGCGGCGCCGGAACCGGTGCCATTAGCGGTGGTGTTCGCGGTGCCTCCAGCGGCCTCAGCGAACGCGATCAGGTGATTAAAAACTGCCTGCAGGGCCGCGGCTACCGGGTGCTGAACTAGGGCCAAGGCAGGGAACGGAAGTGTCTGACCCCTTCGGGGTCAGATACTGGCGGGGCAATGGAAGTGTCTGACCCCTGAGGGGTCAGATGCAGGCGGCCGGGAGTTCTTTTTAGCATCTGACCCTCGCTTCGCGAGGAGTCAGACACTAGCAAAGAAGGAAGTGTCTGACCCCTTAGGGGTCAGGGGCGGGCGGCTAACGGGGAATGGAAGTGTCTGACCCCGCAGGGGTCAGATGCTGGTAGCTAACGGGGAATGGAAGTGTCTGACCCCATAGGGGTCAGATGCTGGCCGCTCACTCCTGTTCCGCCACCGCCAGGGCTTCCAGCTGGTGACGCATGCCATCCAGGTTGAAACCGGCCATGCTGGCGCGGCTAATAATATCTTCTGTTGGCAGCCTGCCAGCCTGGCTCAATGCCCACAGCATGGTGCAGCGCGTGCCACTGCGGCAAAAGGCCAGAACCGGCTTCTCGGCGCCGTCAAGTTTTTCGCGAAACTCAGCCACATCGGCCAGCGTGATGGCACCGGATACCACCGGCTGGGCCACGTAATTCATACCCGCATTGCGCGCGGCGTCCGCCATGGCTTCCGATGCGGGCTGCTGCGGCTCTTCGCCGTCCGGCCGGTTGTTGACCAGGGTTCTAAATCCCAGGCCGGCCATCATAGCCACTTCCTGCGGTTCAATTTGTGGAAGCACAGACAGATCGTCGTCTAGTTTTTTCGGTAGCATGGGTTCTCCATTTAAAATTTATAAGCAATTTTTCGGTCGCGGCACGCCGGCCAGCCTGGCGGCCATTTTAGCCGGGCTTGGGCCAAACAGCTTCATCAGGTAAATGCTGCGGGCCTTTGGCTTGCCTAAGCGCCGCCCGGTTTCGGCAACCAGTTCGCGCATCGACGGCGGCTCGTTCCCTGCATCACACCAATTCTGGATCAGTGTAACAATTTCCCAGTGGGCATCGCTCAGTTCTATCGAGTGAGCCTCGGCAATGGCGCACGCAACCACGGGGTTCCAGTCGGCGCGATCGACAAGAAAACCCTCGGAGGTGGTACGAATAACCTGATCTGAAATAACGAGTGGCATAAAAAATCCCGGCAGAGCCGGGATTATGGGAGTTTACCGGGTTGCGTTCTACTCCTGGCCAATTCCGATCAGGTGCAGCAGGGAAAGGAACAGGTTGTAGATGCTCACAAACAGAGTCACGGTAGCGCTGATGTAGTTGGTTTCGCCACCGTGAATAATCTGGCTGGTTTGCCACATCATCAGGCCGGTGGACAGCAGGGCGAACATGCTGCTTACCGCCAGCGCCAACCCGCTGATTTGCAAAAACACGTTGGCAATGCCGGCAATAAAGGCCACCAGAATACCTGTCATCAGGAAGCCGGTCATAAAGCTGAGGTCTTTACCGGTGCTGAGTACCCAGGCCGACGAGGCAAAGAACACCAACGCGGTAGCGCCAAGGGCCATCAATACCGGTTCATAGCCGATGTTGCCCAGGTAAAAGGAGAGGATCGGCGACAGGGTAAGGCCCAGCCAGCCGGTCAGGGCGAATACCCAGACAATACCCCAGCTGCTGTTCTTGGTTTTTTCTACCGCGAAAAGCAGGCCGAAGTAGGGCACCAACATCCACAGGCCCATGTAGGGCATGCGCAGCGCCATTCCCAGTGTGGCAACCAGCGCACTGAAGGCCAGTGTCATACCAAGCAGCATGTAGGTATTGCGCAGTACTTTCAGCGAGGCCTCGCGGTCAACCTGTCCAAAACTGGCATCGTTGCCTTGGTAGCCTTGCTCGTGGGTTGCAGTTGCAACGCGAATATTCTGTTTGTCCGACATTCAAACGCCTCCGGTATGTCTTACTCTATGCAGTATTGAGTCGTCAGTGGCTTATTTCAATGCTTTGCCGGCGAATTCAGCTGCCTGTAATTTTGCCTTCAGGCTGCATTGTACGCGCTTCAGGCCGGATATAGTGGTGGCAGCCCGGCTTTCGCCGAACTGCTGCTATGACCCGCTGATCTGAGTTCCTGTAACTGCTGCGTCAGGGCTTCAGGCGGAGCCTGCAAGGGCTGAGCATTGCGCGCGTAACGGCTGCGCATAATCCTTTCAAGGTCTTCTCTTCCTGCGCTATCCAGCCGGTCCTGCAAAGCGGCCAGGTGAGCTGCAACCCCATTGTCGCTGCCCAGCCATTGTTGCAGGGCAACTTCAATGGCGGCGGCATCGGTACCGGCTAACGCCTGTTGCAGGCGACGAAAGGCGGCCTGCTCCGCAGGTGTGACCGATTTCTCCTGCAAAGCAGCCGGGGTACCCTGCAGGCGGCGGCGCAAACGTATGCGATCCATCAACAACAGCAGGCTCAGCAGCCCCAGCGCAGAGGTAACCCAAGGCCAGTAGCCGGCACTTGCATCAATTGGCACCGCCTCGCTTGGTACGTGCTCAAGCTCCGGTGGCGGCGCCAGAGCCTGCACTGCGGCAGCCGGCTGAACCAGCAGGGTTTCGGCCGGCAGCAGGGCCTCTTTCCATACTTGCTCGCTCTGGTCCCACCAGGGAATGCGTATCTCGGGCAGAGTGATTTCACCCGCTTCGGTGGCAACCAGCGCAGCCGACTCGATGCGTTGGCTTATCAGCTGGCCGTTACTGTTGTCGGAGCTAAGCTGCGGCTGGTCGGCGTAACTGCGAACCTGCTGCTGTTGCAGTGCCGCTACCGGCGGTATGACTTCAGGCCGCTGGCCCCGTGCTTCAATCAGGATTTGCCGGGTTACCGGCTCACCCACCTGCACACTGCCGGCCCCGCCCGGCCAGCTCGAACTGATTTTCAGGTCCTGCGCTGGCAGCCAGTTGGTTTCCCGGGGTGGAGGTTGAATCTGAAGCCCCTGCGCCGGTGCACGTGCGATAACCCGCTCGCCGTTGCTGCCAAAGGGATCAAATACCGATCGCGAGGAGCCCACCAGGCCGCTGAATACCTGGGCCGGAATTTCGTAACTGCCCGCCTGGTCAAAAAACAGCGCGTATCGCCACTCGATAACTTGCCAGTTGGCGCCATCCACCATTTCGGCATAGCGCTCCTGTGACAGCAGGTAAACCTCGGCACCCGGCACGTCCAGGCTGTCGCCGGTAAGGTTGCTCACGCTGCTGGCGGCGGTCAGCTTCACTGTCAGCAGCAACTGCTCCTGGGCGTAAATGCTCGCGCGGTCGAGAGACATTTCCACGTTCAGCGGCCGCGAGCGATCACCTGCAGCGCTGGCTTCGCTAACCTGAATTTCGATTGCCTGGCTGAAGTTACCCTCAATCTGAAACGAGGGGATCAGCAGGGTACCGCTGCGACGCGGCAGCAGGACCAGGTTCCAGCGAGTGGACACGGTTTGACGCCCGTTGACGATGTTCACCGAGGTCTGGGTCGAGTTCCCCATGATCTCGAAGTCCTGACGCAACCCGGAAAAATCCAGCTGACGGGTGTCTACCTGTTCGCTGTATTCCAGCGTCAGATTGAGGGTTTCGTTGGCCGATATGCGGGTGCGATCAACCTGGCTGCTCAGCTCGGCGGCGACAACCGGAAATGCCAGCAAGAGGGCTGTGGTTGTCAGCAGTAGCTTCTGCAGGGCCATTTTCACTGTACCTCGAATGCTCATCAGTATCTCGAATTCTCCGGGGTGGGTGAGGGGGGCAAAAAACGTTGTTGCTGTCGGTACAGCTGTTGTTCGTACTGAAACTTGCGCCGCAGCAAGCCGGCCGGGTCGTCCGGAATCGAGCGAAGCCACTGTTCACTGGCCGGCGACAGGTTTTCCTCTTCGCTTAGCTGGGCCATCAGTTGCTCACTCTCTGTTGATTCATCGCCGGGGTCACCTTCACCGGTCTCTTGCGAGTTTGCCATTTCCTCGTTGGCAGGTTCGTCGCCCGACTCACTGCCATCGGCCTGTTGCGGGTCGGTTTCGTTCTCGCCGCCGCTGTTCTCGCCGGCGGTTGATTCGCCGGAATCGGCCGACTGCTGCGGCTCGCTTGAATCGCCTGCTGCCTGTTCTTCCGATTGGTTGCCCTCTTCTGGAGGTTGTTCGCCGGCTTGCTGTTGATCAGACTGCTCTTGTTCTTGCTGTTCTTGCTGTTCTTGCTGTTCTTGCTGTTGCTGTTGTTGTTGTTGGTGGTGGTGTTGTTATTGTTGTTGTTGTTGTTGTTG
>CAKZNR010000150.1 GCA_937129725.1 uncultured Cellvibrionales bacterium
TGGGCGACCGAATTCTGGGCCGGGTGGTTGCACGCGATGTAACCCGTGGCGAAAAAGACGAAGTGATTGTGCCCAAGGGCACCATGATCGACGAAAGTTGGGTGGCTCGCATTGAGCAGATGGGTATCGACGAGGTAATGGTTCGATCACCTATCTCCTGTGAGAGCACCTACGGTATCTGCTCCGAGTGCTACGGCCGCGACCTGGCCCGTGGACACAAGGTGAACGTGGGCGAATCGGTTGGTGTGATTGCGGCGCAATCCATTGGCGAGCCCGGTACCCAGCTGACCATGCGTACCTTCCACATTGGTGGTGCGGCCAGCCGGGCTTCGGCTGCCGACAGCATCCAGGTAAAACAGGAAGGTACGGTTCGCCTGGTGAATGCCAAGGTGGTTGAAAAAGAAAACGGCGAGCTGGTTACAGTTTCCCGTTCCGGTGAACTGGTGGTTGCCGAGCCGGAAACCGGCCGCGAGCGCGAGCGCTACAAGCTGCCCTACGGTGCAACTATCAAGGTGAAAAGCGGTACCGAAGTTGAAGGCGGCGCCATTGTGGCCACCTGGGACCCGCACACTCACCCCATCATTGCGGAAATTGCCGGTGTGGCCAAACTGTCTGCCATGGAGGAAGGCCTGTCGGTCAACCGCCAGACAGATGAGCTGACCGGCCTCAGCAGCTACTCGGTGATCGATCCCAACGAGCGGTCTTCCGCCGGTAAAGATCTGAAGCCGGCTATTACCCTGGTTGACGGTAAGGGCAAAGAGCTGAGCTTGCCGAACAGCAAGGCGCCGGCGCATTACCTGCTGCCGGGGCAAGCCATTGTGACCCTGGCCGACGGCGACAAGATTGGCGTGGGCGACGTGCTTGCGCGTATTCCGCAGGAAGGTTCTAAAACCCGCGACATTACCGGTGGTCTGCCGCGTGTTGCCGACCTGTTCGAAGCGCGCAAGCCGAAAGATCACTCGATTCTGGCAGAAATCTCCGGTGTGGTTGCCTTCGGTAAAGAAACCAAGGGCAAGAAGCGCCTGCAGATCATGCCGGTTGACGGCAAGCCACTCGAAGATGGCTCAGACCACTGGGAAATTTTGATTCCCAAGTGGCGCCAGATCCAGGTGTTCGAGGGCGAAACCGTTGAAAAAGGTGAAGTGATCTGTGACGGCCCGCCCAGCCAGCACGACATTTTGCGCCTGATGGGTGTTGAGGCCCTGGCTCGCTACATTACCAACGAGATCCAGGAGGTTTATCGCCTGCAGGGTGTGAAGATCAACGACAAGCACATCGAGGTGATTGTTCGCCAGATGCTGCGCAAGGTTGAAATTACCGAAATGGGTGATTCTCCTTACGTTCGAGGCGAGCAGGTCGAGTTTATCCGCATTCTCGAAACCAACGAGCAGTTGGAAAAAGAGGACAAGGAGCCGGCCAAGTTCGATCGGCTGCTGCTGGGTATTACCAAAGCATCGCTTGCCACAGAATCCTTCATCTCGGCGGCTTCCTTCCAGGAAACCACGCGTGTGCTTACCGAGGCTTCGGTTACCGGCAAAAGCGACAAGTTGCGCGGCCTGAAGGAAAACGTGGTTGTGGGTCGCTTGATTCCGGCAGGTACTGGCCTGGCCTACCACGAAACCCGACGCAAGTTGCGTGAGGGCGATGTGGCCATGACTGGCGAGTTCCTTGAAGCCCAGCTGGCGGAAGCCCTGGGTGGCCAGGACGAGCCCGAGGTGGCGGTTCAGGGTGAAGCGCCCGAGGCGTCTGAAGACTGAGATTGACCAGGATCTCATGAAAGCAAAAAAACCCCGCCTCGAGCGGGGTTTTTTTGTGTCCGGAAAGATCAATCCGGGTTACGCAAAAATTTGCATCTTTCCAGTGTGTCTGGTTGAATTAGCGCAACAAAACGTAGAACCGATCAATCGGTTGACAAAATAAATCAGGTTTTTTGGGGGAACATATGAAAACCACATCAATCTGGCGACACGCTGTCGCCCGTGCTCTGTTTGCACTCGTCGTTTCTGCAGCAACAACCAGCGCATTCGCTCAGCGTGGCGGCGGCAGTACACCATCTACACCGCCAACTGAAACAACCATTGTCAATTCAACCCACACTCAAGAAAGTGGCAGTTCCGCCCGTCGTGGCGATTACACTGCCGATATAACACTGGTGCAGTCTTCAGGCACAGGCGTAGTTCAGCTGAGTGAAGATTTTGTTCCCAGCGGTAGCGGCACGGCCTATGAAGATGGTCCTCTCATCGTTCGCGGTGTTGCTACCGGCACGGAAGATACAGATGCGGTAAACGTAGGTCAGTTAAATACAGCCTTGGCAGAGGTGGATGTTTCTGCGGCGATTGACGAAGCGCTGAACAACTCCGCCGTTTTGGACCCTGCAGAAACGACTTTGCAGACTGCGGAAGAGGGTCGAGATGGAAACGGAGGCGGAACAACTTTTACCGAGATAAAGCAAGAATTGGGTGCGGTGGTTACTGCAAGCGTAGCTTTTGATGACGAAGACGGCGCTGTCCTTTTGAGCGCAGAAGCGGCAACAGGCGGGACCGAGACAACAACTGTATACGGCCAGCAGCGTGTAGACGGGGCCAGAGTTCCTAATTTTGGCAATGTGATCTCCGCGGATGTGGTTAATCTCCCACAGGAAGTTAGCTCCCGATCTCAGGTTGGTACGGATGGGCAAAGCGCCTGGATCAGTGTTGAAGACGCTAGCAGTACCGAGGTATCTGCTGTCACAGTAGATAGTGGTTCAGTGAGTATCTATACCGAGCAAAGCGACGGCAATATTACTATTGCTGCAGGTTCGG
>CAKZNR010000151.1 GCA_937129725.1 uncultured Cellvibrionales bacterium
TGGCTCAACGCCAAGATTCATGGGCTGGTCGGAAACAAATTCCGCCAGGTCGGGCGTGGGCTGGGTACAAAATTCCTCGCTGTCGATAACGGTTACGGGTGAAGTTGAATCTTCCCCGCTGACCAGTCGCGAACCGGTGATTACCAGCTCGTCGATATTTTCAGATTCCTGCGCAAGCGCCGGAAACACAAACATTGAAGCCGCTGCAATAGCGCAGCAGATAGCTTTTTTCTTCATGGTAGTCCCCCTAGACTGGTGTTTTTGCTGGCCAGTTACAGGTGCACCTTAGCCAGCGTCGAGAGGGAGACTATCGGGTTAATTTAGTTAGGCATGAGTCGCCAGACATTCCTTTCGCTCATCGGAATGAATTCAGAAAATAGACTATTCCACAGACCTCCGAATCAGGTAGTCGGGCAGAAATCTCTAGCAATCCGCTTTCTCAAGTCAATTTCAAATGAGACAGAGCCCTCAGATCTATAGGGCTCTCCGACAGGCCCTGAATCAGTCAGAATCCACTCCAGGCCACTCTTCTTTACTCAGCATATCGTTGTCGTCGGCATCCCAGCGATCGAACAACTGCTGATGCGGCGCATTGCCGCGCAAAACCGGCACCACTTCTTCAAAACTCAGCGAGCCATTTTCGTCGGCATCCACTTCGGCAAAGGGTGGCAAAACCACACCGGTTCCACCGGCCTGAGCAAACACCTGAGCCGAAAACACCAGGCCGCCAATCGCAATCATCGGTCGAATCATTTTATTGCTCCCAAATTGGTTGGTGTTCCTGGCAATCTGCCCTGTTGCCGGAACACAATCTTTTTCTCAACATTCCTTTGCGCAAGATTATTCTGCACCCTTGCCACAATCCCGGTAAAACTGCTTTGCAATGCTTAATATGTTTCGTCGCGCATACGATTCGCTATGATGTGCCATTGCGGTAACCCAGGAATACCGAATGAAACCCATTTTGCTGCTTGCATTTGCCTGCCTGCTGCAGGCCTGCGCCAATTTCTCTGCCTGGCCCACACCGCCCAGTGTTTCGCTGCAAAACATTCAAATTTCCGATACCAACGCCACCTCGTCCCGGCTGCTGCTGGACCTCGCCGTGAGCAACCCGAACGCAGTGGCCATGCCAATAGAGGGCCTGTCCTACCAGTTGCGCCTGAACGGCTATCGCGTGATCGACGGAGTCAGCAATTCCATCGACAGCATTCCCGCTTACGGCACCGCCGAGGTACAGCTGGAAGCACGCGCCGACCTGGTGGGCATGTTTAGTCTGCTGAGCAGTGTTATGAGCGGCTCTTCCCGCCAGGTGGATTACGAGTTGGAAAGCAAGATATCCATTCGCGGTTTATGGCAGCCCTTGCGGCTGGTTGACAGCGGTACGCTGCCGCTAAACCTCGCACCCTGAACCACTGCTTACCCATGGATAAAAACAGGGGCTTTAACCCACCCGATACCTACCTGATTCTGTTCTGGGTGGCGGTGGCCGCCTGGGTCGCCACCTGGCTGGTGCCGGCCGGACGCTTTACCGAGGTGAACGGAAGCATCAGTCTGGAAACCTATGAAGCCGTGGCCCGCATGCCCGCCTTGCTGTTCGCCAGCGGTGAGGAACGCGGATTTCTGAATTTGCTTTTCGAAGGCCTGGTGAGCGGCGATCGCTATTCGGCCACGGTGGGCCTGATGGCCTTCTTGCTGATTGTTGGCGGAGCCTTTGGTGTGATCATGCGCACCGGCGCAATGGAAGTGGCCCTGCGGCGCTTGCTGGGCACACCGGGTGCCAGCGGTGACTGGATGGCTCCCGGTTTATTTGTGCTTTTTTCATTGGCCGGCGCCGTGTTTGGTATGGGCGAAGAGGCCATTGTGTTCGTGATGATCCTGGCACCAGCCTTCGTGCGCGCGGGATACGACAGCCTTACCGCCCTGATAGCTACTTATCTGGCCACCCAGGTAGGCTTTGCCACTTCCTGGATGAATCCCTTTTCGGTGGTTATTGCGCAGGGCATTGCCGGCCTGCCCATTATGTCGGGCGCCCCATTGCGGCTTGGCATGTGGGCCGTATTCACCCTGGGGGGCGCAAGCTTCTGCTTTTGGCATGCGCGCCGGGTTCGGCTGTCGCCGCACGCCTCGCGCAGCTGGCAAACCGACCGCAACTTCCTGCACAGCCATGCCGATGAATTGCCCGAAGCACCGGCATTTGGCATAGGTCATGCACTGATACTGCTCATTGTATTTGGCGGGGTAGCCTGGATTGGATGGGGCGTAGCAGTGCACCAGTACTACTTCCCGGAAATTGCCAGCCAGTTCTTCGCCATGGGGTTGGCGGCGGCCATTGTGGGCAGCCTGTTCAAACTCGACGGCATGGATTTGAACGCTGCTGCCAGCGCCTTTCGCGAAGGCGCCATGCAGCTGGCACCAGCCGCCATTATTGTGGGCATCGCCAAGGGCATTGTGTTCCTCATGGGTGGCGATGATGCCACCAGCCCCAGCGTATTGAATACGGCGCTATACGGGCTGGCCAACCTGACCGGGGGTTTGCCCGAGCACGTTTCAGCGGCCTCGCTATTTATGGTTCAATCGGTGGTCAACCTGTTCGTGGTTTCAGGCTCTGGCCAGGCTGCGTTGACCATGCCGCTAATGGCCCCGCTGGCCGAGCTGAACGGGCTAAGCCGGCAAATAGCCGTGCTGGCATTTCAGCTGGGCGACGGGCTGGTGAATATTCTCTGCCCGGCTTCAGCCGCACTGATGGGTTCGCTGGCTGCAGCCCGGGTGGAATGGACAACCTGGCTGGGCTTTATCTGGAAATTTATGCTGCTACTGATGGGCATGGCGCTCGGCTTTATGCTGCTGGCTGTCAGCATCGGATACCAATAATTGGAGCCATATGAAAAAACCTGACTACGCACTGCTGCTTCATGGTGGTGCCGGCCCCACTCCCGGGCGCGACTATTCCGAGGTGGAAGCCCACCTGGGTTTTCTGGTGCGCGAAGGCGAAAAAATGCTGCGCGGCGGTGCCCAGGCGGTGGATACAGTGGAAGCCATGGTGCGCGAGCTTGAGCTTTCGGGGCTGTATGTTGCCGGTCGCGGATCGGCGCCCAACACCGAGGGTTATGTTGAGCTGGATGCCTCCATTATGGATGGCAATAGCGGATTGGCCGGCTCGGTGGCTGCGGTACGCGATATCGAATCGCCGGTAACCGCAGCCCGCGCCGTAATGGACAATACGCCGCACGTGATGCTGGTGGGGGCGGGAGCCAACCACTTTTGCGAGCAACAGGGTATTGCTCTGGTTGCGAATCCGGCGGACTGGTACCGGCTTCCGGTAGGGGTAGAAATAGCGGACTTCGACGATGAAGAGGGCGGCCATGGCACGGTTGGCGCGGTGGCGCTGGATTGCAGTGGCAATCTGGCTTCAGCCACATCCACAGGCGGCCTGTTTGGCAAGTTGCCCGGGCGCGTGGGCGATACGCCCCTGATTGGCAGCGGCACCTGGGCCGACCAGCATGTGGCCGTTTCCTGCACCGGCATAGGCGAATGCTTTATTCGCGCGAATGTGGCCCATTCCATCGCCATGCAGGTTCGTCTGGGCATTTCTACATTGGAGGAAGCCGCCGCCAATTGCCTTGAAGAGGTTGCCTATATGGGCGGTGACGGCGGCCTGATTGCCATCGACCGGGAGGGAAATATCTGCCTTCCCTGGAACAGCGACGGCATGAAACGGGCTTCGGTGGTGGCCGGCCAGCCACCCGAAGTGCATGTGTTTGGCCAGCCGAGCAAGGGGGTTTAGGGTGTTTGCCATATTTGATGAC